>CAWUOA010000424.1:0-3137 GCA_963923225.1 uncultured Planctomycetaceae bacterium | reverse complement strand
GGCGCCTCCGCGCACGACGTCGTCGTCTATGGCGGCACCTCCGGGGGGATCGTGGCGGCGATCCAGGCGCGCTCGATGGGGAAGTCGGTGATCCTGATCGAGCCTGGCCGGCACCTCGGGGGCCTCTCTTCCGGGGGCCTGGGCGCCACCGACATCGGCAACAAGGGAGCGATCGGCGGGCTGTCGCGCGGGTTCTACCGGCGTCTCGGCCGGCACTACGCCGATCCGTCGGCGTGGGTGCAGGAAGCGAGGCCGGACGGCAAGCGGGGCGGGACGGCCGAGGCGGAGGCCTGGCTCTTCGAGCCGCACGTGGCGGAGCGGGTGTTCCGGGAATGGCTCGCCGAGGCGGGGGTCGAGGTGCGCCTCGGCCGCCGCCTCGACCGGGGCCCCGGGGGCGTCGCGAAGCGTGCCGGACGCATCGACTCGATCCGCACCCTGCCGGCGCTGGGGGCCCCGGGGGAGGCCGAGGACGTCGCGGGGAGGATGTTCGTCGACGCCACCTACGAAGGCGACCTGCTGGCGGCGGCCGGGGTCACGTACCGGGTGGGACGCGAGGCCGGCGCCGTCCACGGCGAGAGCTTGAACGGCGTCCAATCGGCCCGTGCCGTCGCGCACCAGTTCACGCACGACGTCGATCCGTGGGTCGTGCCCGGCGATCCGTCGAGTGGACTGTTGCCCCTGATCGATCCGCAGCCCCCCGGCGTCGACGGCGAGGGGGACGCGCGCGTGCAGGCCTACTGCTTCCGCGTCTGCACCACCGACGTCGCCGCCAACCGCGGCGCGTGGCGCAAGCCGGAGGGCTACGACGAGCGCGTGTACGAAATCCTGCTTCGCAACTTCGAGGCGGGCGACGTCCGCGTCCCCTGGCACCCGATCTTCCTCCCCAACCGCAAGACCGACACCAACAACAACTTCGCCGTCAGCACCGACTACCTCGGCGGGAGCCACGGCTATCCCGAGGCCGACGACGAGTCGCGGGCGGCGATCGTCGCCGACCACGTCCGCTACCAGCAAGGGCTCCTCTGGACCCTCGCCAACCACCCGCGCGTCCCCGAGGGCGTGCGCGAGGAGTTCCGCCGCCTCGGTCCGGCGCTCGACGAGTTCGTGGACAACGACAACTGGCCGACGCAGCTCTACGTCCGCGAGGCGCGGCGGATGGTGTCGGAGGTGGTGATGAACCAGAACCACTGCCAGGGCCGGCTCGTCGTCGACGATCCCGTCGGCCTGGGGGCCTACAACATGGACTCCCACCACGTTCGCCGCCTCCTCGACGCGGCCGGCCGGCTCCGCAACGAAGGAGACATCCAGGTGGGGGTCTCGCCCTACGGGATCTCCTTCCGGAGCATCCGGCCGCGGAAGGAGGAGGCCGAGAACCTCCTCGTGCCGGTGTGCCTCTCGGCCTCGCACGTCGCCTACGGCTCGATCCGCATGGAGCCGGTGTTCATGGTCCTCGGCCAGTCCGCCGCGACCGCGGCCGTCATGGCGATCGAGCGGGGCGTGGCGGTGCAGGACCTTCCCTACCGCGATCTCCGGGAGCGGCTCCGTGCCGACGGCCAGATTCTCGAGTGGTCAGGGCCGGCGCGGCGTTCGGCGGTGGGACGCGACGTGGCGTCGATCCGCGGCATCGTCGTCGACAACGGCGCCGCCGAGGTCACCGGCGAGTGGACACCGAGCCAGGCGATCGACGGCTTCGTCCACGTCGACTACCTCCACGACGGCGACACCGGGAAGGGAGACAAACGCGTCCGCTTCGTGCCCGACCTGCCCGCCCCCGGCCGCCACGAGATCCGCCTCTACTTCACGCCGTCGTCGAACCGGGCGACGAACGTCCCGGTGTCCATCGCCGTGGGGGGCACGTCCGTCGCGGAGATCCGCGTCGACCAGCGCCTCGATCGGGGAGCGGAAGGGCACGTCGTGCTCGGAACCTTCGAACTGCCCGCCGGCCGGGAGGCGTCGGTGACGATCGGCACCGATGCCACCGATGGCCACGTGATCGCCGACGCCGTGGCCTTCGTGCCGCTGGGAAGCTGAGCTCCCCGCGACTTTTCGCGGCCCAGCGGGTTTAATGTCCCCGGGGGGGATCGAACGAACCGGGGAGTGACGCTCGCCGGCACCGTCCGATCCGATACGTCCGGGTCGTCCGGCTCCCCCCCGCGCGTTCGTTCCGTCTCCCTCTTCCCGATCCCATTCCCACCCGAGGACCACCCATGCATCTGCCGCTCCTCCGCCCGCTCGCCCTCGGTGCCGCGATCCTCGCGGCGCTGGTCGCCTCCGACGCCTCCGCCCAGCCGCCCGGCGGCGGCCGTGGCCGTGGCATGGGCATGGGGGGCGGGATGTCGCACGCCGCCCTCCTCCGCCAGGACGCGGTCCAGGCCGACCTCGGCCTCACGGCCGACCTGAAGTCGAAGCTCGCCACCGCGCTCCCCGAGCGCGGCCAGGGGGGCGGTGCCGGCGGCGGGAACCCCCGCGACATGACCGACGAACAGCGTCAGAAGTGGATGGAGGAGCGGCGGGCCCGTCAGGCGGAGGACGACAAGACGATCGCCGGCCTCCTCGACGCCAAGCAGCTCGCCCGCCTCAAGCAGATCCGCGTCCAGGCCCTCGGCGCCGGCGTCCTCATGGACGAGACCATCGCCAAGGAGCTCGGCATCACCGACGATCAGGTCTCGAAGATGCAGTCCGCGATGCAGGAGCTGCGCGGCCAGGGCCAGGGGGGCGGCGGCAATTTCGCCGAGATGCGGGCGAAGATGACCGCCAAGGCGATGGAGATCCTCACCGCCGACCAGAAGGCGAAGCTCGAGGCGATGAAGGGCCCCGCCTTCGACCTCTCGAAGCTGCAGATGCGCGGCCCCGGCGGCGGCCGCCCCGGCGCGGGAACCTGATCGACGCGGTCGTCCCGACGTCGGCGGGATGAGCCGATCGTCCCCCGCCGTCGACGCTCTTCGTCACGAAACGAGAGACCCTCCCGGCCCCGCGGCCGGGAGGGTTTTTCATGCGCCGGCGGGGCGTCACGCACCGGGTCGTGCCCGCATCACCGCCGCACTGACGCGGACCGTACCCGCACTTGCTCGTGGCTCGGTGCCGCCTCCGGCTCGATCGTCACCGCCACGCTCTTGTAGGCGGGGGTGCGGGAGAGC
>CAWUOA010000423.1:0-3139 GCA_963923225.1 uncultured Planctomycetaceae bacterium | reverse complement strand
GCGTCGGCGGCGGCCGTGCCTCGGAGCCCGCGCCCCTGGCCCGCGCGGCGGCTCCCTCAGTCGCACCGGAGACGCCTGTCGCGAAGGCGCCGGCGGCCCGGGGGGACCATGCCCCCGGCGACTCGGCGCGGATTCGGCAATGGACTCGCGAGTTCGCCGCGTCGCTTCCCCTCCGCGCGGCTGCACCGGCACTGCCTCCCGACGTCGCCGCCGTGATCGAAGCCACCGCGGCGACCGCGGGGATCGACGCCGGAGTGCTCCGGGCAGCCGTCGTCGATCCGACCGCCGCGCTCGGCGGCCTGGATTTGGCCGCCGACGTGGGACCCTCCGCGACGCGCGGCATCGTGGTCGGCTTCGGCCGGTCCGCGGCGCCGACGTGCCGCCGGTTCCACTCGCAGGAAACGAGCGGAATCTGCGTCGGCATCGAGGGCCTGCCCGGCGCTCTGTTCGGCGTCAACGACGCCGGGCTTTTCGTCGTGGCCTCGGGTAGGGTGCGACCCGCGGGGGCCAGCGGCCTTCCCGTGGGGATCGTCGTCGAACGCCTCTTGACGTGCCGCACGATCGCCGGCGCCGAAGCCCTCGGCGTCTCCCTGGCCCCCTTCGTCGGCGCCCTGCATCTGATCCATCCCGCCGACGGGGCGATCGTCACCATCGACGGCGCGGGCCGTCGCATCGACGCCGGCACGGCCCTCGGTGACCATGCCCGGATGTCGGCCCTGGTGCGCGTCGCCGGGGACGCCTCCGGCAACGTGGCGCTGGACCGCGTCTTCGCCGACGCCGCGGGTACGGGCGTGCGTGACGGACTCTCCGCCACCTCGACCTGGATCGCCTGCGGCTCGCCTGGCCGGCCGGTGGCTTTCTCCGGGGCTCCGCGAGGAAACTGGCTCCCCGCGGAAGCGCTGGCGTTCCTGGCCGAGCCATGGGCCGTCGCGCCGCGCGGGGGCGACGACCGCCCCGGTGACTCATCCGGCGCCGCCGCACCGACCGTCTGCGAGCGTTACCGTCTCGCGATCGAGTTCCTCCCGGCGCCGGAAGCGGTGCGACCGCTCGCCGGAGAACGGGTGGTGATCGTCAACGGTGCCGACCCCGCCGGCAGGGCGCTGGCCGCCGATCTCGGCACCGCGCTGCGCGGCCGGGGGGCGGACGTGGAAACGATCGAGGCTGCGGATTCGCAGCGCCTCGGTGCCGCGCTCGACGGCTCGCTCGCCCGCGGGCCGGTCCGGCATCTGGTCATCGCCGCTCCGTTCTCGGCCGCCGCCGATTGGGTGGGGCGGCGTGAAGGGGACGTGGCGGCTGGTTACTTCGCCTGCCAGCGCTGGCTCGCCGCTCGGAGCCGGGCCGGGGACCTCGACCGCTCCACACTGACGGCCGTCACCGGCCTGGGTGGGGACTTCGGACTCTCAGGCGCCATCGCCAGCCCGGTCGGCGGCGCGTTCTGCGGCCTGTTCAAGAATCTGGCCCGTGAGTACGCCGGGCTCCAGGCGCGGGTCGTCGACTTCGCCGCCGGCACGGCGCCGGCCGAGGTCGCGGCGGCGGTGACGGCGGAGATCGGTGCGCCTGGGCCGGTGGAGGTGGGCTGGCGCGACGGCCGACGGGTCGGAGTGGCCGCCGTGGCGGAAGCCGTTCCCGTGCCCGCAGGGCGACCGGCGGCGCTCGCACGGGGCAACGTGTGGCTCGTCTCCGGTGGTGCCCGCGGGGTGACGGCGGCCTGTGCGCTGGCCCTGGGGAGGAAGCACGGCCTGCGGTTGGTGCTGCTGGGTTCCACCCGCCCGCTCGCCGTGGATCAGGCTTGGCTCGCGCTCGACGAGGCGGGGCTCAAGGCGCTCAAGGGCCGCGTGATGGTGGAGTCCAAGGCACGAGGCGAGGATCCGCGGCGCGCGTGGCGCGACGTGGAGAAGTCGATCGAGATTCGCAGCGCGATGGAGAGGTTCCGTGCCGCCGGGGTCGATGCCCGCTACGAGGCCTGCGATCTGTCCGATTCGGCGGCCGTGCGCGATCTCGTGGCCCGCGTCGAGCGGGAGTGCGGGCCCGTGCGGGGCGTCGTGCACGGCGCGGGCTGGGAGTCGGCCTGCAAGTTCGAGAAGAAGACGCCCGAGGGCCTCGAGGCCACGCTGGGCCCCAAGTGCGTGGGACTCGAGCACCTGCTCGCCGCGCTCGATCCCGCACGGCTCGACGCGCTCGTGGCCTTCGGCTCGACCAGCGGCCGACTCGGGGGCGTCGGCCAGGCCGACTACTCGGCCGCCAACGACATGCTCGCGAAGATCGTGGGACGGGCGCGGCGCGCCGGGAAGGGCCTCCGCGCGGCGCTGTTCCATTGGCACGCCTGGGACGAGGTGGGGATGGCGAGCCGTCCCGAGAGCCGGTTCGTGCTCGAGCAGTTCGGGATGAAGTTCATGCCGCTGGCCGAGGGGGTGAACCGGTTTCTCGCCGAGATCGAAGCGGGCCTGCCCGAAGCCGAGGTCCTGGTGACGGAACCGGTGTTCTGCCTCGATTCGCCGCCGGCCACGCGGGCCGACGCCGCGGCGTCCACGGCGGTCTCCGGGAGCCTCGTGGAGTCCGTCGAGCGCGCCGGGAGCGCGGCCACGGTGACGTTCGTCCTCTCGCCCGCGTCCGACACGTTCCTCGTCGACCACCGGCGTTCCGGCCGGCCACTCCTGCCGGCCGTCATCGGCGCCGAACTGCTGGCCCAGGCGGTGCGGGCGGCCGGCGGCGCGGCCTCCGTGGGTGAGATCCGCGACTTCCGCGTCGAGCGGGGCGTGTCGTTCGCCACCGACGAACCGCGCCGACTGGCGGTTGGCGTGGAGCCGGCCGCGGGCGGCGGTGTGGCCGCGAGTCTCCGCGACGAGAGCGCGACCGCGCGGCCGTTCATGTCGGGCGTCGTGTTCTCCGGACCCTGCGAGCCGGTTTCCGCGACGCTCGACGAGCGGCCGTTTCCCTGGAATCCGATGGTTTACCAGGAGGACGGCCCGATGTGGCACGGCCCCTCCTTCCGCACGCTTTCCGGGCTCCTCCTCGACCGGGCCGGCGGATGGGGCAAGCTCGTCGCCCCTCCCGCCGACAGGGTGGCAGGCCCGCGCGGCGCCGGAGGGTGGACGGTGCCGGCGGCGCTGCTCGACGGGGCGCTGTTCGCCTGCGGCGT
>CAWUOA010000422.1:0-3150 GCA_963923225.1 uncultured Planctomycetaceae bacterium | reverse complement strand
CCGCGGCCCCGGCGGGGCTGTCGGCGGCCGGGGCCGCCGGGTATCGTCAGGGGGCCGTCGCCGTGCGCGGAGCGTGCCGTGGCGACCGCATCTCCTTCCCGCTC
Source organism: uncultured Planctomycetaceae bacterium (assembly GCA_963923225.1). Taxonomy (GTDB): domain Bacteria; phylum Planctomycetota; class Planctomycetia; order Pirellulales; family UBA1268; genus QWOP01. Next base: position 3,046 of record CAWUOA010000422.1, on the reverse strand, counting down.
GAGTCCCTCCGTCCGGAGCCGTCGATGATCCGTCGCTCGCTACCCCTCCTCGCCGCCGTGCTGCTCGTCGTCGCCGTGCTGACCGCGTCCCTGTCCCGCGCCGGCGTCCCCGCGGGCTGCGCGATGGTGCAGGCGGCCAACGCCTGGCTCGGCGGGCTCGCCCCCGAACAGAAGGCCCGGGCGCAGAAGCCGTTCGAGGATGCCGGCCGCACCGGCTGGCACTTCATCCCGAAGTTCGAGCGGAAGGGGCTGCCGCTGCGGGAGATGGTCCCCGCGCAGCAGCAGCAGGCCTACGATCTCCTCCGCGCCGCTCTCTCGCAGGCGGGCTACGACAAGTCGCGCACCATCATGCGGCTCGACGAGATGCTCAGGCTCCAGGAGGGAGCCAACGCCAAGAACATCCGCGACGCCGATCGCTACTTCTTCACCGTCTTCGGCACCCCCGCCGAGACCGGCACCTGGGCGCTCTCCGTCGAGGGGCACCACCTCTCGCTGAACTTCGTCGTCCGTGACGGCCGCGTCGTCGACAGCACGCCCCAGTTCTTCGGTGCCAATCCCGCCGAGGTGCGGAAGCGCTTCGCCGACCTCCCCGAGCCCGGCTTCCGCGTCCTCGCGGCCGAGGAGCAGCTGGCGTTCGATCTGGTCCGGTCGCTCTCGGCGGAGCAGAAGAAGACGGCGATCGTGGCCCCCGAGGCGCCGAAGGACATCCGCGGCGCCGGCGAGGTGCAGTCGCCGAAGGAGGCTCCCAGGGGGATCCGTGGCGACGCCCTCTCCCCCGAGCAGCAGGCGACGCTCGGCAAGCTCCTCGACGCCTACTGCGCCGCGATGCCGGAGGAGGTGGCGCGCGAGCGGATGGAGCTGCTCGCGAAGGCCGAAGGGGGCATGGGGGGCGTGACCTTCGCCTGGGCCGGCCCCCTCGAGCCGGGCATCGGCCACTATTACCTCGTCGAGGGGCCGACCTTCGTCGTCGAGTTCTGCAACGTCCAGCCCGACGCCGAAGGCAACCCCGCCAACCACATCCACTGCGTGTGGCGCGACCGCACCGGCGACTTCGACCTCCCCGCGGCGCCTTGACCGCGGCCGGGTCGGCGGCCGCGTCGGAGTGGTAGCATGACCGCGCCCCCGCGGGGGCGTCCGCCGCGATCCCGCCCCGAGGCACCCATGCGTTCCCTCCTCCTGGCCGCGTTTCTCGTCGCGATCTCGTGTTCATCCTCGGCGGCGCAGGTGCCGGCGGTCGTGAACGGCCCGCGGCCGGGCCAGCGCGTGATCGACGAGACGGGGAGCCTCTCGGCCGCGGAGCGGGCGGAGATCGAACGGCTCGGCGAGTCGATCCGCGCCACCACCAAGGCGGATCTGGTCGTGGTGGTGATCCCCACGACCGCCGGCGTGCCGCCGCGGCGCTTCGCCACCGACCTCTTCAACCGCTGGCGGCTGGGGAACGCCGACCGCAACGACGGCCTCCTGCTCTTCGTGGCCCTCGCGGATCGCAAGAGCGAGCTGATCCTCGGCGACGGCCTCGACACTCCGGCCACGCGCGCCGCCGCGCAGCGCATCATGGAGGGGACGATGATCCCCCACTTCCGTGCCGGCCGCCCCGGCCGCGCGATCCTCGACGGCGCCACGCGGGCCGTCACCGACATCGTCGGCGTCCCGGCCGAGGCGCCCGCCGCCGCCGACACCCCGCCGATCGCCGCGGCCACGGGTGGGGCGCTCGTCGAGAAGCGCCCCGAGCCGATCCTCGATCCTCCGCTCGACGCCCCGACGGAAGCCCGCCCCGACGCGGCCACGTCGGCGGACGATCCGGGGCTGGGGGGTGTCGTGCCCGTGACGCCGATGGATCGGGCGTCGTGGACGCCCCCCCCGCAGCCCTGGGGCCATGGCCAGGTGCAGCGCCGCGCCGAGCCCTACGATCCCGCCGCCGGCCTGTTCCTCCTCGTCGGTGGTGGCGGCGCCACGCTCGTCGGCGGGTCGATGGTCCTGCAGCGATTGTGGCGGTACCGGCGCCGCCATTGCCGGCACTGCGGGACCGAAATGATCCTGCTGGGGGAGACCGAGGACGACGCGCGACTCGAGCGCGCCGAGCGCGTCGAGGAGAGCCTCGGCAGCGTCGATTACGACGTCTTCACCTGCCCGGTCTGCCCCGCGGTGGAGAAGGTCCGCTGGGGCACGCTCTTCACCCGCTACGCGAAGTGCCCTCGCTGCCGGGCGGTGACGAAGTCGCAGACCGTCTCCCGCCTCCGCTCCCCCACGCAGTACCGCGAGGGCTTGGAGCGGATCGACGAGCGCTGCGTCCACTGCGGCTGGGAACGGACGAGCGAGCGCGTGATCCCCAGGCTTCCCGAGCCCTCGCGCGTCGACTGGTCGAGCGGCTCCTCCGGGGGAGGCTTCTCGGGGTCGAGCGGCGGATTCTCGGGCGGGTCCTCCGGCGGCCATTCCTCCGGCGGCGGCGCGAGCGGCTCCTGGTGATCGGCCCCTTCGCCGCACGGCCGACGCCGGATCGGGGGGCGGCTCGGGCCTGCTACGATTTGGTGAGCCGTCGCCTGGGGAAGGGGGACGGCGCGACAGCCCAGGGGCCCCCCATGACCATCCTCCGCCTCGCCCTCCTCTTCTCGCTCTTCGCGATCGCCGCGCCCGCCGCGGAAGTCCGCCTCCGCGACACCACCTTCACGCTCCCCGACGGCTGGACCATCGAGCCGGCCGCCGTGCCGCCGCTGGTGGAGCGGCCCGTGACGATCGACTTCGACGAGCGGGGCAGGCTCTACGTCACCGAGTCGAGCGGCACGAACATCCCGGTCGCCGAGCAGGTGAAGAACCCGACGCACCGCGTCTTCCGGCTCGAGGACACCGACGGCGACGGCGTCTTCGACACGCGCACCGTCTTCGCCGAGGGGCTGATGATGCCGGAGGGGTCGCTGTGGTACCGCGGCTCGCTCTACGTCACCGCGCCGCCGGAGATCTGGAAGTTCACCGACGCCGACGACGACGGCGTCGCCGAGACCCGCGAGGTGTGGTTCGACGCCAAGACGCTCACCGGCTGCGCCAACGA
>CAWUOA010000421.1:0-3159 GCA_963923225.1 uncultured Planctomycetaceae bacterium | reverse complement strand
TCTCGGCCGGCCGGGCCGCTGCCCAGCAGCCGGTCGACTTCTCCCGCGACATCCAGCCGGTCCTCGCCCGGCGCTGCTACGCCTGCCACGGCCCCGACACCCACGAAGGGGGCCTGCGGCTCGACGACGGCGCGGCGGCCACCGCGGAACTCGCCTCGGGGAATCGCGCGATCGCCCCGGGCGATCTCGCCGCGAGCACGATCCTCGAGCGGATCGCCTCCGACGATCCCGATCTCCGCATGCCTCCGGAGGGGCCGCGCCTCACCCCAGCGCAAGTCGAGGCGCTCCGCGGCTGGATCGGCCAGGGGGCCGAGTGGAAGGAGCACTGGGCCTTCCGGGCGCCGTCGCGGCCGGAGGTGCCGCCGATCGACGCCGCCGCGTTCCCGGCCGTGGTCGCCGACCGAGACGCCCCCCCGACGCCGATCGACGCCTTCATCCTCCAGGGCCTCGCCAAACGCGGACTGCCGGCGCCGGCACTGGCCGACAAGCGCACGCTCCTCCGCCGCGCCACCTACGACCTCACCGGCCTGCCGCCGACCGAGGCCGAGATGCAGGCCTTCCTCGCCGACGATACGAGCGGTGCCTGGGAGCGCGTCGTCGATCGGCTCCTCGCCTCGCCGCACTACGGCGAGAAGTGGGGCCGGCACTGGCTCGATCTGGTGCGCTACGCCGACACCAATTCCTTCGAGCGCGACGGCGACAAGCCCCATGCCTGGCGCTACCGCGACTGGGTCATCCGCTCCCTCAACGACGACAAGCCCTACGACCGCTTCACGATCGAGCAGCTCGCCGGCGACGAGATCGAGGGGGCCGGGCCGGACGAGTTCGTGGCCACCGGCTACTACCGACTCGGCCTGTGGGACGACGAGCCGGCCGACCGGCTCCAGGCGCGCTACGACTGGCTCGACGACGTCGTCGCCACCACCGGCCAGACCTTCCTCGGCCTCACGATCAACTGCTCGCGCTGCCACGACCACAAGATCGACCCGCTCCCGCAGCGCGACTACTACGGCCTCCTCGCCTTCGTGACCAACGTCACCCCGATGGGCAACGGCGGCGACCAGATCGAGCGGCCGCTCTTCGCCGACGCCGCCGCCCGCGCCGCCTGGGAGACCGCCGTCGCCGATCTCACCACACGCCGTGATGCGGCCCAGGCCGAGGTGACGGCGCTCGAGAACCGCTTCCGCGAGGAATATGAAAAGCGTTCCGCCGACGGCGTGGCGGCGAGCGACCTGGACGACCTCCGCTTCCGCTTCTACCGCGACACCTGGGAGAGCCTCCCCGCCTTCGACCAGCTCAAGGCGGAGGAGGAGGGGCCGGTGCCGGGGAACCTCCTCGACATCGGCGTCGCGCCGTCACTGCGGCCGCACGCCTTCGGCTACGTCTTCACCGGCGTCCTGAAAGTCCCCGAGGCGGGGGAGTACGTCTTCACGCTCGACTCCGACGACGGCTCGCGGCTCACGCTCGGCGGCGCGACCGTGCTCGAGTACGACGGGATCCACGGCGTGGGGAGCCCGCGGACGGCGACGGTGGCGCTGGGCGCCGGCCGGATCCCCTTCCGCGTCGACTATTTTCAGGGCCCGGTCGGCGACAAGGGGCTCTCCCTCTCCTGGCGGCCGGTCGGCGGCGAGCCGCGGTCGCTTTCGGCGCTGCCCCGGCCGCGTGGTCGGAAGGCCGCCGCGGAGCTCGCGGCGCTGATCCGGGCCGAGGGGCCGACGCTCCTCGGGGCCGAGGGATTCGGGGCCTGGGAGAAGGCCACGGCGGCGCTCGAGACGCTGAAGGCGGAGCAGGTGCCGGTGGAGAAGGGGCTGGTCGTGACCGAGCACGGTCCCACGGCCCCCGAGACCTTCGTCCTCCCGCGTGGCAATCCGCACGCGGAGCCGAAGCCGGAACGCCGCGTGGAGCCGTCGTTCCCCGCGATCCTCAAGGCGGCGGCGCCGCAGATCCCGGCGCCCGTGCCCGGAGCCGTCACCACCGGGAGACGGATGGCGCTTGCCAAGTGGATCGCCTCTGGAGACAACCCGCTCACCGCGCGGGTGATCGCCAACCGCGTCTGGCAGCACCACTTCGGCCGCGGCATCGTCCGCTCGACGAGCAACTTCGGCCTCGCCGGCGATCCCCCCACGCACCCCGAGCTCCTCGACTGGCTGGCCGCCACGCTCGTCGACGGCGGCTGGCGGCTGAAATCGCTCCACCGCGCGATCATGACCTCGCGGGCCTACCGGGCGAGCTCGGCGGCGAATCCCGACGCGCTGGCCCTCGATCCGCTCAACGACGCCTTCTGGCGCTTCGACATGCGCCGGCTCGAGGCGGAGGAGATCCGTGACGCGATCCACGTCACGAGCGGCGCCTTCAATCCCAAGATGTTCGGTCCCGGCGTGACCGTCGACATCCCCGCCGCGGTCCTGGCGACGCAGTCGCAGCCGGGGAAGGGCTGGGGGAAGGTGTCGGAGGAGGAGCAGGCGCGCCGCTCCGTCTACGTGAAGGTGAAGCGGTCGCTCCTCACGCCGATCCTCGCCGACTTCGACCTGGCCGACACCGACACCTCCTGTCCGGTCCGCTTCGTGACGACGCAGCCGACGCAGGCCCTGGGGATGATGAACGGCGAGTTCCTCCAGCGGCAGGCGAAGGTCTTCGCGGCCCGCGTGCGTGCCGAGGCGGGGGGCCGCGACGCCGCCGACGTGGCCGCCGAGATCCGCCGGGCGTACCGGGTGGCGCTGGTGCGCGAGGCCACCGAGGAGGAGGTCGCCCGCGGCGTGGCCCTCGTCGACAAGCTCGAGGACGCCGACGGCGTCGGCCCGGGCCGGGCGCTCGAGCTGTTCTGCCTGATGCTGCTCAACGCCAACGAGTTCGTCTACCTCGACTGATCCCCGCGCCGGAGACATCCACCCATGAGCCGCCACCACGCCGCCGGTCAGGCCTCCTTCTGCGGCCGCACGCGCCGCGAGTTCTTCTGGGAGGCCGGGGCCTCGTTCACGGGGCTCGCCCTCTCCGGCCTCCTGGGGGGGGATTTCTTCGCGCGGCAGTCGCGCGCCGCCGACGGCGTGCGCGCCTGGGCCAATCCGCTCGCCGCCAAGCCGCCCCACTTCGCCCCCAAGGCGAAGAGCGTGATCTTCCTCTTCATGTACGGCGGTCCGAGCCACGTCGACACCTTCGACC
>CAWUOA010000420.1:0-3161 GCA_963923225.1 uncultured Planctomycetaceae bacterium | reverse complement strand
CACGGTCGCAGGGCGCTGGTCACGGGAGGCGCGCGGGGCATCGGGGCCGCGATCGTGCGGCGTCTCGAATCCGACGGGCACGTCGTGGTGGCGCCGCCGCGGGAAGCGCTCGATCTCGCTTCCCCGGCGTCGATCGATTCGTGGATCCGTGGATCCGCCGGAGAACGCGTCGACATCCTCGTCAACAACGCCGGCATCAACGTGCTGATGGGCATCGACGAGATCGACCCGGCCACCTGGGCGACGATGCTCCAGGTGAATCTCACCTCCGCCCTCCGTCTCCTCCAGGCGTTCGGTCCGCCGATGGCCGAGCGGGGCTGGGGGAGGATCGTCAACGTCGCGAGCATCTTCGCCGTGGTGACCAAGGAGCGGCGCGCGGCCTACTCGATGACCAAAGCCGCCCTCGCGGCGCTGACCCGCACCGCGGCGGTGGAGTACGGGCCGGGCGGGGTGACGGTCAACGCGCTGGCGCCGGGGTACGTCGACACCGAGCTGACGCGGCGCAACAACCCCCCTGAGGCGATCGCCGCGATCGAGCGGTCGATCCCGCTGCGCCGGCTCGCCGGCCCGGACGAGATCGCCGGGGTCGTGTCGTTCCTCGCTTCCGACGCCGGGTCGTACCTCACCGGGCAGACGTTGCTCGTCGACGGCGGCTTCACCTGCCTCTGAAGCCATTTCCTGGTGTCCGATGCGCACGATCAAGAGCCGCTCCGGCGACTACACCGTCCGGTCGTTCGGCACCTTCGGGGAAGCGGTGGCGTCGCTCGGCGACACCGCGTCGGCTCGCTTCCTCGTCGATCGCCTGGTGTACGGACTGCTGTCCCCGGAGGAGCGGGCGCCGTTGACCCCGGCCCGGACGGTCCTCCTCGACGCGACGGAACGGACGAAGTCCTACGGGGCGCTCGAGGGGGTGTTCCTCGAGCTTCTCGAGCGCGGGCTGCGACGGGACGGCAGGCTGGTGGTGGTCGGCGGCGGCATCCTCCAGGATGCCGGATGTTTCGTGGCGTCGGTCCTCTCCCGCGGCATTTCCTGGGACTTCGTCCCCACCACGCTGCTCGCCCAGGCCGACAGTTGCATCGGCAGCAAGAGTTCGGTGAACGTCGGGCCATACAAGAATCAGATCGGCACCTTCCATCCCCCGGGCCGCGTGCTGATCGTCCCGGCGCTCCTGCGGACACTCTCCGCCGACGACGTCCGCTCGGGGCTCGGCGAGATCATCAAGCTGCAAGCGCTCTCGGGCGAGGACGGCTTCACCGAACTGATGGGCGATCTCGGGGGTTTTCCCGGTGTCGGTGAGGCGGAGCGGGAGGCGATCCTGGCACGGTGGGTGGAGCGGTCGATGGACGTCAAGCAGCCCTTCATCGAGGCCGACGAGTTCGACCGGGGTCCGCGGCTCCTCCTCAACTACGGTCACACCTTCGGCCACGCCTTCGAATCGGTCACCGGGTTCGCGATCCCGCACGGCATCGCCGTCACGCTCGGGATGGTCGCCGCCACGGACGTCTCGGCCCGCCTCGGCATGGTGACCGCGGAACACGCCGGTGCGGTCGCCCGGGCCCTTCACCCTTGGCACGCCCCCCATGCCGGGGCGCTGCGCGGCGTGTCTACCGGGGCGCTTCTCGAAGCGCTCTGGCGCGACAAGAAGAACGCGGGCCGAGGACTGACCTGCATCCTGACCCGTGGTTTCGGGCGCATGGAGCGGGTGACGCTCGGCCCCGACGACGTGCGTGACGAGCTCGTTCCCCGGCTCGGGGAGTTGATCGACTCCGACTTCCTCCCCTGATTCTTCCCCCACCCTGCAGAGGCCCTCGCCGTGAATCGGGACATCTTCGAGAATCTCTTCGTCCTGGAGATGACCAACAATCACCAGGGGCGGCTGGACCGCGGCCTGAGCATCGTCCGCGAGCACAGCCGCATCGCGCGGTTCAACAACGTCCGCGCCGCCATCAAGGTGCAGTTCAGGGACGTCGAGAGCTTCATCCACAAGGATTTCCGCGGACGCGACGACATCCGTTACATCCGCCGCGTGCTCGACACGAAGCTCGACAAGCCGGCCTACGAGGAGCTCGTGTCGGCGATCCGCCGCAGCGGATGCATCCCGATGGCGACGCCGTTCGACGAGAAGTCGGTCGACTGGTGCGTGGAGTTCGACCTCCCGATCATCAAGATCGCCAGCGCCGACTCCAACGACTGGCTCCTCCTGGAACGCATCGCGAAGACGCGGCGGCCGTGCATCGTGTCCTTCGGCGGAACGCCGCTCAAGGACATGGACGACGTCGTCACCTTCTTCGAGAACCGGAACATCCCGCTGGCGATCAACCATTGCGTCGCCGCCTACCCCCACGAGGACGGCGAGACGGAGCTCGAGCAGATCGACTTTCTCCGCGACCGTTACCCGGGGCACACCATCGGCTATTCCAGCCACGAGCACGTCGATTGGACGTCGTCGGTGATGATCGCCTACGCCAAGGGGGCCCGGACCTTCGAACGCCACGTCGACATCGACAGCGACGGTTTCCATCCGGCGCCCTATTCGTCCCTCCCCGCCCAGGTCGACGCATGGTTCAAGGCGTTCCACCGCGCGGTGACGTTCTGCGGCACGTCGCGAACGGGGAGGAAACTGCCGCTGGCGAAGGAGACCGCCTATCTCGACTCCTACATCCGCGGCGTGTACGCCCGGCGCGAACTGCAGCCCGGCGAGTTGCTCACCGAGGACGACGTCTACCTGGCGATCCCGCTGCAGAAGGGGCAGATTTCCTGCCGCGAATTGATGCTGGGTCGCTACGGTCACCGCATGACGACGGCCTGCGCGAAGGACGGCCCTGTGACGATCGACATGATCGACTCGCCCTACCTCGACGACCCGTCGCTCAAGGCGGCGATCTACGATCGGGGGCTGTGACGGGCAGGCCCCCCGCGCCGTCACGGTGCCGTCGAGGCAGCCATCGTGCGCCGGATCGCCTCGTCGAGCGCGGTCGTCGTTCGGAGTCCCAGTTCGGTGCGGGCGCGGACACAGTCGGGAACGTAGGCGCTCGCCGCCGCGCCGGGCGTGGCGGCCCCCTCGACGACGACCCCGGGACGCGGCCGGTGCGGGAACAGCACCGCGGCGGCGTCCGCCACGCGTCCGGCGACGGCCCCGACGGGGATCCCCTCGTCGCTCC
>CAWUOA010000419.1:0-3168 GCA_963923225.1 uncultured Planctomycetaceae bacterium | reverse complement strand
GCGGCTTCCCGCTCGAGCAGGATGAACTGCTCCGTCTCGCCTCGGGGCTCTGCGATGCCGAGGCCTGGCCCGACGCCGCGGAGGTGATGGAGGAGTATCTGCGGAAGTGCCCGTTCGGGTCCGAGGAGACGAGGATCGAACTCGCGCGGGTCCGGGCCGCCCGGCTCGACGACCCGGCCGGTGCACTCGCCGCGCTCGAGCCTCTCGATCCCGAGATGCTCTCTCCCGACCAGCAGGCGCTCGTCGCGCGGATCGCCGCGAAGTGCCGCGCGAACCTGGCCCGGCGGCCATCCTCCGGCTGAGGCATGGCCCGGCGGAGATCGCCGGCAGATGGGGCGCTCTCGGGGGGATGGCGAGGTCGGCGGCGGTTCGGAGCCCCGCCTGCGGGGCTTGCGCCACCGGAAAACTTGAGCCGGGGTCGCGGGCCGGTCGATGGGTGTGGCGTCGGCGTCGCCGGGTGTGTCCCGGTGGTGACCCGGCCACTCCGGAAGGCGATGGCGCCCGAGGGACTCCCAACCGTGCCCCGCTGCCCGCCGCGAGCCGTCGCGGTCATCCTCGCGAGCCTCTGCCTGCTGCCCTGGTGCAGTCGGCAGGCGCGCGCGTGGCAGCAGGACGACGAGAGCTCCCGGCGGATTCTCGAGTTCCCCAATCTCGGTCCTGTTCCCGGCGCTCCGGGCCCCGCGCTCGGGCCCGGGCCGGGGAGCTTCGACGCCGGCATCTCCTCCGGCACGCAGATCATCGGCGGCCGCCGCCGGCAGAGCATCCTTCCGCGCGGCAAGCCGGCGCTGGCCGCGGCGAGCAGTGCCCGCGGGATGCGCCTCCCGGAGCCGTTGCCGGCCCCGAAGGCGGTGAGACGCACGGAAATCCACGCCGGCACCTCGGCGCTCGATCGCAGCCTGGCCCTCGACCCGGGGCCCGAGGGGGGGCTGACCTACGACGCCGCCATCGAGCGGATGATGGCCGACAACCTCGACATCCGCGCCCTCCGCCACGAGATGGCGCAGGCCGACGCCGACATCCTCACCGCGGGCCTCCGCACCAATCCGCTCGTCTACGTCGACACGCAGATGGTGCCCTACGGCAACTGGAGCGACCAGCGCCCCGGCGGCCCGACGCAGTACGACCTCAACGTCACCCTCCCGCTCGACGTGTCGCGGAAGCGGCAGGCGCGGACGGTGGTCGCGCGGATGGCGAAGACCGCGCTCGAGGCGCAGTTCCAGGACGTCGTCCGCCGGCAGATCGACAACGTCGCCAAGGCCTACGTCGGCCTCCAGGCGACCCGCATCGAGGTCCTCGCCGCCGAGGCCTCCGTCCGCCAGCAGGAAGCGATCCTCGCCGGCATCGACGAGGACGCCCGCGAGCCGGGGCTCTCCGCGGAGGAGCGGCGGGCGCTCGCCGCCTCGCGGCGCCGGATGACGATGGCGATCGAACAGTCGCGAAGCACCGTCCTCGAGGCGACCGAGGCCTTCGAGGACGCGCAGGAAACGCTCGCGGTCCTCCTCGGGGTGCCGCCGGAGGCGACCTCCACCCTCGTGCCCCGGGGGAGCCTGCGGGTCGACGCGCCGCCGCCGCCGCCGCTGGACGAGCTCGTGCGCCTCGCCACCGGCTGCCGTCCCGATCTCCAAGCGATGCGGATCGGCGTCACGAGGGCCCGCGCCGAGGTCGATCTCCAGCGGGCCAACCGCATCGACGACGTGTTCCTGTTCTACGATCCGATCACCTACCAGGACATGCGGCCCTACGGGAAGCAGGACGCCACGAGCTGGGCGGTGGGGCTGACCTTCTCGATGCCGATTTTCAACCGCAACCAGGGCAACATCGCCCGGGCCGAGAGCAACGTCGGCCAGACGCGCGTCGAGACGGCGTCGCTCGAGCGACGCGTGGCGGCGGAGGTGCGGCTGGCCGAGCGCGAGTACCGTTACGCCCGACGGCAGCTCGAGCGGATCGAGGACACCGTCTTCACCGAAGCGGAGGCCCGGTTGAAACAGGCCCAGAAGGAGTTCGACGCCGGCGACATCGACTTCTCGGAGTACGAGGACGCGATCGAGGACGCGGGCGCCGTGGCCCACGAGCGCCGCGAGGCGCTGGCCCGCTACCGGCGGGCGATGCTCGACTTGAACACCGCCGTGGGGATGCGGATCCTCCCCTGAACGACGGTGCCCGGGCCGCCGAATCGACCCGGATTGCCCGGGGGGCACCGCGTCGGTGGGCTGGCGACGTCCGCCCGGCGATTGCCGCAGGACTGGCGACAGGGTATCGTCGCGCGGTCGCCCCCGCGCCCCTCCCCTGCCACACTCCCTGGAACCAGGCATGCTCGGCCTTCAACGGCTGGCCGTCCAGTCGCGGCTGATCGTGCTCCTGCTGCTCGTGAGCCTCGGTTCGATCCTGGCCATCGGCTGGATCGGCTACCGCTCGGCGCGCGACGCGCTGACCCACGCCGTCCAGCAGCAATTGCAGAGCGTGCGGCACTCGAAGACCACGGCCCTGCTCGACACGCTCGAAGGGCTCCGCGAGCAGGCGTTGTCGCTCTCCGACGGCCGGGTGGTCACCGAGGGGATGGCGGCCTTCCGCCGCGGCATGGCCGGCCTCGACGACGCGGTGCTCGAGCCGGCGGAGGAGAAGGCGCTCGAGCGCTGGTACGCCGACGTGTTCATCCCCGACCTCGAGAAGCATCTCGGCGGCAGCCCGCAGGTGGAGCAGTATCTCCCCTCGAATCCCCGCGAGCGCTATCTCCAGTACCACTACCTGCTGCCCGAGGCAGGGGCCGCCGGCGAGGGCCCGCAGGGCGCCGGCGACGATTCGGAATACGCGATCGTCCACGCCGCCGTCCGCGACCGGATGGCGCGGGCGGCCGCCCTCTTCGGCTACGAGGACATCCTCCTCATCGACGACGACACCCTCGAGGTCGTCTACTCCCTCCGCAAGCGGCCCGACTACGCCACCAGCCTCCGCGACGGCCCCTACGCCGCCACGAACCTGGCCCGCGCCGCCGCGGCGCTCGCCCACTCGCGCGACAAGGACGCCTCGCGCTTCGTCGACATCGAGCCCTACGTCCCCGAGTCGGGCCTGCCGGTCGGGTTCGTCCTCTCGCCGATCTTCTCGGGCCCCGAGATGATCGGGATCCTGGCCCTCGAGTTCCCCGTGCAGCGGATCGTCGACATCACCACC
>CAWUOA010000418.1:0-3169 GCA_963923225.1 uncultured Planctomycetaceae bacterium | reverse complement strand
GAGCGGCCCTCACGACGGGCGTTCGAGCGGGCTCGCGACCCGTTCGAGCGCCCGGCGGAGGTCGGCGATCCGGTCGGGGTCGACGAGCTTCGCGCCGTCGGAATCGGTGACGTGGAAGGCGTCGACGACCTGGTCGAGACGCGTGGCGATCCGTGCCGAGCGGACGACGAGCCCCGCGTCGGAAAGGGTCCTGGCGACGCCGTAGAGGAGGCCGGCGGCGTCGGCGGCGAAGACCTCCACGATCGTCGTCCGCGCCGAACTCTCGTTGTCGACCACCACCCGCGGCGGCGACGCCGTCACGCGCGGCGCGAACGGATTCCATCGCCGCGAGAAGGTCGGCGCCGCCCCGCCGCCGAGGGCGCCCCGGATCGCCGCGCCGATCTCCGCGAGCCGCGATGGAGGAGGCGCACCGTCGAAGTCCCCGTCGGCGACGGTGAATCGCGCGAGGGTGCCTTCGCCGAGCGGGGAGACGTCGGCGGCGAGGATCGCCAGCCGGTTCGCCGTCAGCGCTCCGGTGATGCGGTGGAAGGCGACGGGGCCCTCCGTCCGCGTGGCCGCCGTCACGGCGACCGTCGCGGTGTCGGGCTGCCACTCCGCCGTGGCGAGCACGCCGCCGGGGGGGAGACGTGCCAGGCGGGACAGGTCGGCGACGATCCGCTCCGCCCCCGCCGCGCCGAGCGCCGAATCGGGCAGGCGCTCGGCGAGCGCGTGGACGGGGTCGTCGGAAGGGAGGCCCGAGAGGATCGACCGGATCGCCTCGCGCCGCCCGGCGCTGCCGGTGCCGCTCTCGCCGTCGAGGCAGGCGAGGGTCCGGAAGAACACGTCGCCGAGGAGGTCGGCCTTCCAGCGAGTCCAGGTGTCGGGGCCCACCGCCGCCACGTCGGCCGCCGTGAGGATGGCGAGCATCCGCAGCACCTCGGGCGAGCCGGTGCGTCTGGCGAAAGGGAGTACGAGACTGTCGTCGCCCGCGTCGCGCCGGAAGGCGAGCTGCGCCATCGTGAGGTGCTCGAGGACGAGGAACTCGACGAAGTCGGCCTCGTCGGTGGGGAGCCCCAGTCGCGGGCAGATCTCCCGGGCCATCCTCGCGCCCAGCACGCTGTGATCCTCCGGGAACCCCTTGCCGAGGTCGTGGAGGAGCAACGCGAGCAGCAGCGGCCGGCGGCGCGTGAGCCGGCTCCACGCCTCGCCGAGCCAATCGTCGCCCGCGCCGATCTCCACCGCGCGCTCCACCGCGAGGATGCAGTGCTCGTCGACGGTGTACTTGTGGTAATCGTTGAACTGCAGCAGGTTGCGGGCGTGGGCGAAAGGGGGAACGAACTTCTCCAGGAGCCCGATCTCGTGCAGCCGGCGGCACGCGCCGCCCAGGCCTTCGGGGGCGTCGAAGAGGGCGAGAAACGCGGCGGTCGAGTCGGGGGAGGGCGGGTCCGGCCGGGGGGCGGCGCGGATCCTGCGCCACGCTTCCCGGTCGATCGGCAGGCCGTGGCGGGCCGCCAGCCCCACCAACCGCACCACCGTGGCGTCCTCGACGGGTCCGTCGTCGGTCGGGCGGCCGGGCGCGCTCGCGCCGGTTCCCTCCGTCCGCGCGGCGATGCGCGCGACCCGGTCGGGGCCGATTCCCGCGACCCGCTCGCCGGGCGGGTCGGGCAGCAGGCCGTCGAGCACGCGGACGACTCCGCGGGTGTGGCCGAGGAAGTCCCGCATGAACCGCTCCACCGGCAGGAGCCCCTCGCCGGCGCGGACGCGCCAGCTCTCGGCGAGCCGCGCCTGTCGGGGGCGCGTCAGCTCGTCGGCCGGCCGGCCCTCCGCCAGATGGAGTGCGACCCGGACGTGGAGGAGGTGCTCTTCCGCGGCGTGCAGCGTCGCGGCGTCGTCGGCGGTGAGGATGCCACGGTCCACGAGGCTCTCGGGGACCGTCGCGCCGTGCAGGACCGTCGACAGCCAGCGGACGAGCTGCACGTCGCGCAGGCACCCCGCCGATCGCTTCACGTTCGGCTCGAGCAGTGCCGGTTTGCCGCCGTACCGTCGCACCTCCTGTCGCCGCGCCGCGAGGAACCGTGCCGCGGTGGCGGGAGCGTCGGCACGCGCCTCCGCGAGGACGCGGTGCGCGAGATCCGCGGCGATCGCCCCGTTCCCCGCGATCCGTCGCGCGTCGAGCAGCGCCGTCAGGACGGAGGCGTCCTGCCGGGCCAGCTCGCAGGCTTCGTCGACGGTGCGGACGCTCTGCCCCACGTCGAGTCCGGCGTCGAAGAGGCTCTGGAGAAACGGCCGGGCCACCGCCGGAACGATCTCGGCGACGCCCGGGGCGTGGACCAGCGACACGTCGATGTCGGACCAGGGCGCCATCTGCCGGCGGCCGAATCCGCCGACGGCCAGGAGGGCGACGCTCGCGCGGATCGGGCCGGGATCGACCCCGCGAAGGCCGGCGAGCGTCGCTTCCCACGCGTCGACGACGATCCGCTCGAACGCGTCCGAGGCCTGGAGGCAGACGACTCCAGCCGGCGCGCCGGATTCGAGGGCCTCGGCCATGCGCCGGCGGACGTCGGCAACGGCGTGTCGCGCGGCGATGACGGCGGGATCGACCTGCACCTCGATCGCGCCTCTTCCGGCGCACCTCCTGGAAACCGGGCCGAGCCGCGCGGCGGTGCGCGCCGATCGACACCCGATCGGGCGCGCCCGATCGTGGAGACCGGAAATCGATGATCGGCCGGCCGGCGGAGAGCGTCAATCCGGCGCCCGGCCGGCCGCCTCCCGCTCGCCACGGCCGCGCGCTTCCTGGGCAGATGCTGCCCCCTGGGATGGCACCCGCCTCCCGGCGAGGCAACGCCGCGCTCCCCGAAGCGGTGCCCCCACGGCCGGCCAGGCGAAGCGGACGGGGAGAATCCCCGCGGTTGACCGGCCCCTGGGCCGGGCGCCCGCCGTACCCGGGCAGCCGGCGGCGAAAAACGACGATGGCGGCACGGTGTTTGCTCCTTTGCGGGGGCGTCGTCGGGCGGTGTCGCCCCCTGGACGACGAAGCCATGCCGCGGGAGGCTCGCGGTCGATCGGACGGACGGGCGCGCGAAGGAGCAGTCGATGAAGAAGATCGAAGCGATCATCCGGCATTTCAAGCTCGACGAAGTGAAGGAAGCGCTCGGGGCACGTGGCCTCAAGGGAATGACGGTCACCGAGG
>CAWUOA010000417.1:0-3176 GCA_963923225.1 uncultured Planctomycetaceae bacterium | reverse complement strand
GTAGCAGGCGTCGCCCACCATGGCGCGGATGAACTCGCCGCGGAGCCGGCCGTCGCCATGCTCGCCGCTCAAGCTCCCCCGGTAGCGCTTCACCAGCGCCGCCACGTCGGTCGCCACGTCGCGGAACATGCGCAGGCCCTCGGCCGTGCGGAGGTCGAAGAGGGGGCGGAGGTGGAGCTCGCCGGCGCCGGCGTGGGCGTAGTGGATGCAGTCGATGCCGTACTTCTCCGCGAGGAGCCGGTCGAAGTCGGCGATGTAGGCGGGGAGATCCTCGACGGCGACGGCCGTGTCCTCGACGATCTCGCGCGGCTTCTTGTCGCCGGGGATGTTCTGCACGAGCCCCTGCCCCGCGCGGCGCAGCTCCCAGACCTTGTTGGCGTCGTCGCCGAGGAGGCGCGGCCAGGCGTGGCCGATCCCCGCCGCGCGCAGCGCCCCCTCGACGCCGTCGAGCGCGCGGGCGAGCGCCGCCGGATCGGCATGCCGCGCCTCGACGACGAGGATCGCGCCGGGATCGCCGACGACGAAGCTGCGGTTCCGCGTCTGCTCGGCGTTCCCCTTGGTGCACTCGAGGATCGTGCGGTCGATCAGCTCGCAGCCGGAGAGGACCGCCCCGGCGGCCTCCACGGCGCGCTTGCCCTCCCCCATCACCGTCACCGCGCCGCGGAGCGCCTCGTCGACGGAGTCGCAGTGGGCCACCAGGAGCGCCCCCGGCGCCGGGAGCGGGATCAGGCTCAGCTCGAACTCGACGCCGAAGAACAGCGTCCCCTCGGAGCCGGCGAGGAGCTTGCAGACGTTGAACGGCCGCGGGCTCGACGGATCGAAGCAGGCCGCGTCCATCGCCGCGTCGAGGGCGTAGCCGGTGTTCCGCCGGGTCACCGCCGCCTTGGGGAAGCTCTCGGTGACGTCCGCCCGCACCGCCGGGTCGCCGAGGAGATCGCAGAGGCCGCGGTAGATCCGCGTCTCGAGCGACTCGGGCCCCGCGCGCTTCGCGGCCAGCTCCTCGGCCGAGAGGGGCCCGAAGGTCGCCTCGGAGCCGTCGGCCAGGAATCCTCGGGCGCGGAGGAGGGCGTCGCGCGTCGTGCCCCAGGCGATGGAATTGGAGCCGCAGGAATTGTTCCCCACCATGCCGCCGATCATCGCCCAGGAGGCGGTCGAGGTTTCGGGGCCGAAGTAGAGGCCGTGGGGGGCGAGGAACTGGTTGAGGGCGTTGCGGACCACGCCGGGCTGGACGCGTACGGTGCGCCGCTCGACGTCGAGCGACACGATCCGGTTCATGTGCCGGCCGGCGTCGACGACGATTCCGCCCCCCACCACCTGGCCGGCGAGCGACGTGCCGGCGGCGCGGGGGATCAGGCCGACGCCGTGCGCGGCGGCGAAGCGCAGAAGCTCGCGCACGTCGGCGTCGCTCTTGGGCAGCGCCACCGCCAGTGGCCGCTCCTGATACTCCGAGGCGTCGGTGGAGTAGATCGTCCGCGAGAGGTCGTCGACGAGGAGCTCCCCCTCGAGGCGCGAGGCGAGGGCGGCGAGGGCTCCCGCGTCGGGGCGGGGGGCGGGGCGTGTGGATGGCGTCATGGCTGCGAGGCGGATGAGGGGGTGGCCGCGTGCCGGAGCCGGCGGTCCGGGGCGTGCGCCATGGTAGCCTGTCGGCTCCCCGCAGCCCCCGGACACGGCTCCGACCATGCCCCCCGCACCCGAGCTCCCCACGGTCGCCGTCGAGTCGTTCGCCGGCGTCACCGTGGCCCGGCTCCTCGACAAGCGCGTCCTCGGGGTCCGCGTGGCGGCGATGTTCGACGACGTGCTCCTGCCGCTGGCCGAGAGCCTCGGCGACGGCACGCTCGTGCTCGACTTCTCCAAGGTGGCCTACTTCGGCAGCGACTCCTTCGGCAGGCTCGTGGAGCTCGGCCGCACCGTCAGACGCGTCGGCGGGGCGCTCGTCCTCTGCCACGTGTCGCGCGACATCCGCGCGGTGTTCCGCGTCACCCGGCTCGACACCTGGTTCGACATCGCCGAGGACCTGGCCACGGCGATCGGCTCGAACCGCCCCACCGAGCCGGGCTGAGCGCCGCCGCGCCCGCAGGAGCAACGCCCCGCATGGGCACGCCGAGGCAGAAAGCGCTCTTCGACGACGCCTTCGATCCGGAGCCGGCGGCCCCCCGCGGCCGCGCCGCGGCGCCGGTGCTGCCGATGCCGGTCGATCCGGCGATCGCCGAGGTGGCCGCCAGGCTCCCCGCCGAGGTGCGGCTGGGCACGTCGAGCTGGTCGTTCCCCGGCTGGACGGGGCTCGTCTACGCGCCGCGCGAAGGCCGGCCGGAGAGCGAGCAGCGGCTCGCGCGCGAAGGCCTCTCCGCCTATGCCGCCTGCCCGCTGTTCCGCACCGTGAGCCTCGACCGCACCTTCTACGCGCCGCTCGCCGCCGAGGAATACGCCCGCTACGCCGCGAAGGTGCCCGCTGGCTTCCGCTTCGTGGTCAAGGCCCCGTCGGCCGTCACCGATCCCTTCGCCCGCGCGTCCGGCTCCGGCATGGTCGGCGGCGACAACCCGCTGTTCCTCGACGCCGCCACGGCCGCGGCCACCTGCGTCACGCCGGCGGTGGCCGGCCTGGGAAGCACGCTCGGCGCGATCGTGTTCCAGTGCCCGCCGCTCGGACGGCGTCTGCTCGCCGACGTGCCGCGGCTCGTCGCGAGGCTGGTGGCGTTCTTCGCCGCGATTCCCCGTCCGCGCACCGACGCGATGCCGGAGGGGCCGTGCCTGGCGCTCGAGATCCGCGATCCGGAACTGCTCGGCGACGGATTGGCTGCGGGCCTGGCCGACACCGGCGTCGTCCCCTGCTTGGCAGGCCACGCGCGCATGCCGCCGCTCGACGAACAGGCAGCCCTCTGGCGGCACGAGCGGTTTCCGCTCGCGCAGCCGCTCGTCTGCCGGTGGAACCTCCACGCCGGCCACGACTACGAGGGGGCGAAGCAGGCCTGGTTCCCCTTCGACCGCCTCGTCGAGGAGGACGTGGCCACGCGGGGGGCGCTCGCGCGGCTGGCGCGCGGTGCGTCCGCCGCGGGCCGGCCGGTCCTCGTCACCGTCAACAACAAGGCCGAGGGCTCGGCGCCCTGGAGCGTCCGCCGTCTCGCCGAATCGATCGTCCACCCGGAGTGACTCCATGCGTCTCTCGATGGTCGTGAATC
>CAWUOA010000416.1:0-3196 GCA_963923225.1 uncultured Planctomycetaceae bacterium | reverse complement strand
CTCGGCTTCAACGGCGGAAGGCCGAGCCATCCGGAACTCCTCGATTGGCTGGCGGCCCGGTTCCGCGAGCAGGGCCAGTCGCTCCGCTGGCTGCACCGCGAGATCCTCACCTCACGGACCTGGCGGATGGCCTCGGCGCCGCGGTCCGAGGGGGTGGCGGTCGACTCGGGCAACCGTTTGCTCTGGCGCCAGAACCGGCGCCGCGTCGAGGCGGAGGTGTTCCGCGACGCGCTGCTGTCCTGCGCGGGGCTCCTGACGGGGCAGGCCGGCGGCCCGGGGTACCGCGACGTGGCGGTCCGCGAAGTGCCCCCCACGCACTACTACATCCCGGAGGACATCGACGATCCGACGCGCCTCCGTCGCACGCTCTACCGTTTCTCTCCCCGCGGGGAGCGGAGCGGGCTCCTCGACACCTTCGACTGCCCCGATCCCTCCGCGCGGACCGCGCGGCGCGGCGTCACCACCACTCCGGGCCAGACGCTCTCCCAGTGGAACGACGGCTTCGTGCTCCGCATGGCCGAGGCCTTCGCGGCCCGAGTCGCTCGCGACGTCGGCGACGGCGCCGGCGACGAAGCCGCCGCACGACGGGTGGACCGGGCGTGGGACCTGGCCTTCGGCCGGCTCCCCGACGACGAGGAGCGCCGCGCGGCGGTCGATCACCTCCATCGGTACGGCCTGGCGGCGCTGTGCCGGGTCCTCTTCGCCTCGAGCGAGTTCGTCGTCATCGACTGAAGGTCCTTCCGATGCATCCCTCCCTCCCCACGCGCCGCGACCTCCTCGACTTCGGCTCCTCGGGGCTCCTGACGGCGGCGCTGGCGGCCCTGTCGGCGCCCGGGCGGGCGGCGGGCGCGACCGTCGCCCCGCGGGCCAAGCGCGCCATCCACGTGTGCCTCGTCGGTGGGCTCTCGCAGGTCGATTCCTTCGACCACAAGCCGCTGCTCGAGCGACTCCACGGCACGGCGATCCCGGCCGGGATGCAGCCCGAGACGTTCTTCGGGGGCGCCGGGCTCCTCCGCCGCGGCGACTGGGACTTCCGCCGTCGGGGCCAGAGCGGGCTGCCGGTCTCGGAGCTCTTTCCCTGTCTGGCGACCGTCGCCGACGGGCTCACCGTCATCAACTCGATGGTCGCCGACACCGCCAACCACATGCCGGCGATGTTCCAGGAGAACACCGGCTTCCGCACCAACGGATTCCCTTCGCTGGGAAGCTGGCTGTCCTACGCGCTCGGCGCCGAGAGCGACGACCTGCCGACGTTCGTCGTCCTCCCCGACGGCCGCAGCCAGCCCAATGGGGGCGCGGCCAACTGGTCGAGCGGATTCCTCCCCGCCAGCTGCCAGGGCGTGCCCTTCCACTCCGCCGCCGAACCGGTCCGCGACCTCTTCCCCGCGCGGCCGGTGCCTCCGGGGGAGGACCGCGACGGCCGGTCGCTCGTGGCGTTCCTCGACCGGCGGCACCGGGACCGTCACCCCGGCGACGATCTCCTCGAGGCGCGGATCCGCGCCGCGGCCCTCGCGGCGCGGATGCAGGTCTCGGTGCCCGACGCGGTCGACTTCGCCGACGAGACGGAGTGGACGCTCCGCGCCTACGGGATCGGCGTCCAGCCCACCGACGACTGCGGCCGCCGCTGTCTTCTCGCCCGCCGGCTCCTCGAACGGGGCGTGCGCTTCGTGCAGCTCTACTCCGGAGGCGCCTTCGGCGGGACGCCGCGCCACGGCTGGGACGGCCACGAGGACAACCGGGAGAACCACGCCCGCGAGGCCGCGCTCGTCGACCGCCCCCTGGCGGCGCTCCTCGGCGACCTCCGCGTGCGGGGGCTCCTCGACGAGACGGTGGTGGTGTGCACGACGGAGTTCGGACGCACCCCCTTCGCGCAGTCGGCCGCCGGCGTCCTCGGCGCCGGCCGCGACCACAATCCGGAGGGATTCTCCGTCTGGATGGCCGGCGCCGGTCTCGTGCCGGGCGTCGCCCACGGCGCCACCGACGACCTCGGCTTCCGCGCGGTGGAGCGGCCGGTGACCTGGCCCGATCTCCACGCCACGCTCCTGCGGCTCCTCGGCATCGATCACGAGCGCCTCACCTTCTATCACGACGGCATCGAGCGGCGCCTGACGAACGTCTCCGGCACGCCGATCGGCGCGATCCTCGCCTGACGTTCGCCGCCGCCCCTCCTTCCGCGGGGCATGATCCGGCCCGGCCCGCCGCTACGCTGGCGGCGCACCCCTGGCCGATCGCACCCGGAGGAGACCCGCCCGTGGCCCGTCCCGTCGTCGCTCCACAGTGCCTGCCGCGATGGCTCGGCGCCGTCGTCCGGCTGGTGGCGCTTCTGTCCCTCGGCCTCTGGCCGTCGATCGCCCGCACCGAGGCCCCGTCGCTGCCGGCCGGGGCCGGCCGCTTCGTGCAGCGCGTCCCTTCCCATCGCACGCTTCCCCCGGGGCTCCCGGCGGACTTCCGGCCGTCGCGCGTGTGGCTCGGCCCCGACGGCGTCCCCTGCCTGGGCGACGGTGCGGCCACCTGGCGGCTCGGGGTTGCCGCGTTCGAGCCGCTCGTGACGACGGCGCCGGCCCGCGACGGCGGCGTGGATCTGTCCGTCGCAGCGCCAGGCGCCGAGGTGCGGCAGGTGGCGCGTCACGCCGATGGCACGATCGCCGCGGCCACCTCGGCCGGCCTCTTCGAACGCCCCCCCGGCGGTGCCTGGACACGGCTCGAACCGGTCGACGGCCGTGGGCTCCCGTGGGCCACCGCCGACGTGCGCGGCGTGGCCTTCGACGCGGCCGGCCGCCTCGTCGTCGCCACGCCCGCGGGCGTCGTGCGGCGCGGCGCGGAGGGATTCGAGTGCTTCGGCGGGCCCGAGGGGCTCCCCGTCGCCGACTTCACCGCGGTGGCGGCCGGACCCGACGGCACCGTGTGGCTCGGTTCGCGCCGCGGGCTCGTGGAGTGGAGCGGCGACGTCTTCCGCTACCGGCAGGGGCCGGGCTGGATTCCAGGCGACGTCGTCCACGATCTCGTCGTCACCCCGGCCGGGGACGTCGACCTGGCGACCGACGGCGGTGCCGGGTGGATCGCCGCCCGGCCGACGACGCTCGCCGAGAAGGCCAGGCACTACGAGGACCAGATCGAGCGGATCATCGCCCGCACCGAACACGGCTTCGTCGCCACCGTCGATCTCGACCGTCCCGGCGACCTCGCCTCGGCCCGC
>CAWUOA010000415.1:0-3197 GCA_963923225.1 uncultured Planctomycetaceae bacterium | reverse complement strand
CAGGAGGAGCACGCCTCGATCCGCAGCGCCATCGCCTTCAACATGAAGGGGATCATCGCCCAGAAGCTGCTCAAGTCGATCCGGCCGGGGGTGAGCCGCGTGCCGATCTGCGAGGTGCTCTTCATCGACGTGCTCGTGCGGAAGTACGTCCTCGAGGAGCAGGATCACCTCATCGCCGACCACATCAAGAAGTCGTTCCGCGACGGCATGCAGGACTTCACGCAGAGCCTCAAAAGCCTCATCGACCAGGGTCTGATCGACCGCCAGGACGCGCTCGAGATCGCCCCGAACCGCGAGGCGCTGATGATGGCGCTCAAGGGGATCGGAGTGACGTGATGCGACGAGGCACGACGGGGGAGATCGTCCGGCGGCTGCCGGCGGCGACGGCGGTCCTGGCCTGGACGGTGGCAGGGGCCGGCGCGCTCGCCGCGCCCTGGCCGGCGCCGAGTCCGGAGTGGATCGAGCGCGGGAGCGGCGGCGGGATCTCGATCCTGCCGCTGGTCTGCTGGTGGCTCCAGGTCTGCGGATGGGCGTTCACCAGCGACTGGATCACGCGCGACTCGGCCAAGTACGGCCTCCGGCCGAACCTCTGGGGGGCGCTGGCGGCGTTCCCCTTCGTGCTGGCGGCGCTGGGGGCGTGGCTGATCCCGTCGTCGATCGCCGGCCAGGTGGTGATGGC
The DNA here is from genome assembly GCA_963923225.1 of uncultured Planctomycetaceae bacterium. Lineage (GTDB taxonomy): Bacteria > Planctomycetota > Planctomycetia > Pirellulales > UBA1268 > QWOP01. The sequence goes on along the minus strand of CAWUOA010000415.1, from coordinate 2,518 downwards.
GCTGGCGTGGCTGGTGCCGGCGCTGGTGTATTCCTCGCAGCACAACGCCAAGGCGCCGAAGTCGGACAAGGTCCTCACCTCCGGCCACATGCGGCGCCTGATGGCCGGCTTCCTCGCCAACTTCGGCATCAAGATGGAGGCCGAGGTGGAGCCGGTGGAGGCGCTTCCCCCGCTCACCTTCCTCGCCGTCGGCGGCAAGTCGGCCGACGACAACAAGGCCCGTCTCGAACGCGCCCAGGCCACCGAGGGGATCGAGGAAGCGAAGAAGCTCCTCCAGATGGCGGCCAGCGCCCGGGCCTCGACCGTGCTCATGGAGTGGGGCCCGAGCGAGGTCAACGTCCGCCACGAGGTGGACGGCGTATGGATGCCGCGCCGGACGCAGAAGTCGGGGGGCTCGCGACGCCGCGCCGAGGTATGGGCCGACGAGCCGCCGATGGACCGCCACGTCGCCGACGCGGCGCTGGTCTCCCTCAAGACGCTCTGCGGCCTCGACCCCAAGGAACGCCGCGGCCGGCTGGCGGGCAACTTCGCGGTGAACGTGGAAGGCAAGCAGCGCAACTGCAAGCTCATGGTGCAGTCGGCCCCCACCGGCGAGCAGGTGCTCGTCCAGATGGACACGCCCGCGGCGATGTTCAAGTCGATGGCCGACCTCGGCGTGCCGAAGTCGATCGCCGACACGATGGCCCAGTTGCTCACGCTGGAGAAGGGGCTGATCGTCCTCTCGTCGCCCGCGGGGTCGGGGCTGTCGACGACGTTCGACGTGGTGGTCAGCTCCGCCGACCGTCTCCTCCGCGACTTCGTCTCCATCGAGGATGCCGCCTCCCCTCCCCGCGAGATTCAGAACGTCAAGCCGGTGCGCTACGACGCCCGGGCCAACATCACCCCCGTGGCGGCCCTCGAAGGGGCGATGCGCGAGTATCCGGCAGGCATCGTCACCCGCGATCTCCGCGACAAGGAGCTGGCGATCGAGCTGGCCAAGCAGGCCGACGACTCCAAGCTCGTCATCGTCAGCCTCCGGGCCAACGACGCCATCGACGCCGTCACCCGGCTCCTGGCCGTCGGCATCCCGCCCGACATGCTCGCCCGGACGCTCCTCGGATCGCTCTCGCAGCGATTGGTCCGCAAGCTCTGCCCGAAGTGCCGGGAGGAGTTCGAGCCGTCGCCGGAGCAGCTCGCCCGGTTCAAGAAGACCAAGGAGGAGCTCCCCACCCTCAAGCGCCAGGGGGAGACCGGCTGCCGGGTGTGCGCGGGAAGCGCCTACTTCGGGCGGACCGCGATCTTCGAACTCGCCTCGGGGGAGACGCTGCGGAAGCACGTCGCCCGTCAGGCCGACGCCAAGACGCTCCTCCTGGCGGCGGCGAAGGACGGCATGAAGCCGGTCCGCGACGAGGGGATGCGGCTGGTGCTCGACGGCACCACGTCGATGGAGGAGATGCAGCGTGTGTTCGCGGCGAAGTCGGCCGGCTGAACGGGGGTTTCCACGATGATCGTCAACCTGCTCCTCCTCCTGGTGTTCATCGCCGTGGTCCTCGTGCTCACGCGCGAGGGTTTGTGGAGCGGCCTGGTGATGCTCCTCAACATCCTCGCCGCGACCACGTTCGCCACCGCCTGGTACGAGAAGCTCGCGGCGCTCGCCGACGGGCAGATGCCGAGCTTCACCTACCTCATCGACTTTCTCTGCCTGTGGGGCTTGTTCGCGGTCCTCCTCCTCCTGATGCGTCTGGCGACCGACCGCGTCTCGCGGACGAAGGTCAAGTTCCTCCGGCAGGTGGAGCTCGTCGGCGCCCCGCTGGTGGCGGTCGTCGCCGGGTGGATCATGGTCTGCTTCGCCGCCGCGAGCCTCCACACGGCTCCGGTGCCGAGGTCGCTGGTGCAGGCGGAGCCGGAGAGCCGGAGCATGTTCTTCGGCCTGGCACCCGATCGAAAGTGGCTCGCGTGGGTCCGCTACTCCACCAAGGACGGGCCGTTCGCCCACTCCCCGGCCAGCGCCGTGGTGTTCGACAACGAGGCCGACTTCATCCTCCGCTACGCCGATCGGCGGCTGAAGCTGGAGCAGGCCGAGGGCCTGCGGGTGAATGCAAACTGAATCAGAGTCGGCCGATTGGACCGCCGTTCCCGGCTACCGGCCGGTGAGCCTCCTGGCGATCGCCACGGCGGTGGCGGGAGTCGCTTCGGCGCTGGCGCTCGTTTCGCCGGCACTGTGGGTCGTGCCGCTGCTCACCGTCGCCCTGGCCGCGATGGCGCTCAAGGACGTGGCGCCGCGCGGGGATTCGGACGAGGGCGGCGACGACGGCCGCGAATCCGCGTCCGGGTCCGCGGCGCCCGGAATCGATCGCAAGACGGGACGCTGGCTGGCGCTGGCCGGCTTGGCGCTGGCGCTCGGCTTCGGTGCGCAGTCGGCGGTGTCCTTCGTCGTCGGCCGGACGGTGATGCGGAGCCGTGCCGAGGCCTCGGCACGGATGTTCCTCGACATGGTGCGGAAGGAACGGATGGCCGACGCCATCAAGTGCTGCCTGCC
>CAWUOA010000414.1:0-3201 GCA_963923225.1 uncultured Planctomycetaceae bacterium | reverse complement strand
CGTCAGGGAGGGGGCACGGGCCGGGATCGCCCCGCCCGGCGCGGCGCGGGGGAGGAGCGGGTTTTCCCGGCGGCACACGCGCCGTCCGGAGCCTCGTCCGGGGCGGATGTCCCGGGGGTCTCGCTCCGTTTCGGCGGCTCCGGGGCGACGGAGAACCGGCAGCACTCGGCCCCGTCGAGCCGGCAGGAGTCGAGCGTCACCCGGGCGCCGACGATTTCCTGGAGCATGAGCCGTTCGGCGGCACAAATGCCACGATCGCCTTCGGCCAATTCGGGATAGGGGCATACGTGGGTGGTGAGCACGGCGGGCTTGCCGGAGGCCGGGTCGGCCGGTTCCACCACGCAGGCGATCTGCCGGTCCATCATGATCCGCGCCGCGTCGTCGAGCCGGGCGGACACCGATTCGCCGGTGATCCGGTCGCGATAGAGCCTCGCCATCGCCACTCCGACCCGCGACACCAGTCCCCGACGCACCTCGGGGGCCCCCAGGCCGCGGACCTCGCGCCACAGGACCATCGCCAGGTCGCGGAAATTGTCCCCGCCGGCGCGCCTCCCCTTCTCGGTGAGGCGGTAGCCGAAGGCGGGGCGGCCGCGGGGGCGGCTCCCCGACTCCCCGGACGAGCCCGGCCCCACCAGTTCCCGGGCGACGATGCCGTCGCGCATCAGCCGGTCGAGTCGCTGCCGGACGGCGGTGGCCGTGACGCCGAGGGCTTCGGCCAAGTCGCCCACCCCCGGCGTCTCCTCGGTGCGGAGCAGTTCCACCAAGGCGGCGTCCGATTCCCGGACCGCGGCGGCGGGCGATTCCTGGCCGGGGGCCGTGCGGACGGCACGGACCGCCCCCACGGCACGAGGGGACGTCGATTCGCTGGCAGCGGCGGATTCGTCGGAGGAGGTCGCTCCCATGCCGTCAGTGTAGGAGCGGGGCTATTTTTGACAAGCGCGTCTGTGGAAAAATCAGGGCGTCTCGGCCGGGGGCCCCGACTCGCACCGATCGACGGGGTGGATGGGTCTGTCCGGGAGAGGGGACGGGCTGGAAGGGAACCAGCGTCCCATCACCTCGAGGAACTCCTCCCGCGTCGTGACGCGCGACACCCGCCCGCGGAACTCGCGGGCCCCGGGCAGCCCCTGGGCATAGGAGCAGGCGAACTTCCGCATCAGGAGCGTGCCGCGCTCGACGCCGAAACGCCGGCAGACCAGATCGTAGTGGTGGTGGACCAGGGCCCGTTGTTCGGCGAGGTCGGGATCGGCGGGTGGCCGCTCGCCGCGCAGAAGGGCCGCCGCCTGGGCGAAGATCCAGGGGCGGGCGAGCGCCTCCCGCGCGATCATCACCCCATCCACGCCGCTTTCGCGCAGGCGGGCGACCGCCGTCTCCGCCGAGTCGATGTCGCCGTTGCCGACCACCGGCATCCGGCTCACCGCCCGCTTCACCGCGGCGATCGCCTCCCAATCGGCACGGCCGGAGAAGAACTGCGCCGCGACGCGGCCGTGCACGGTGAGCAGGGACGCCCCCGCCTCCTCGATGCGCTGCGCGACCTCGATCGCGGTGCGGCAGTCGTCGGAGCAGCCGAGGCGGATCTTGGCCGTCACCGGCACGCCGTCGCAGGCCTCGACCACGCGGGCCACGATCGCCCCCACCCGCTCCGGATCGCGGAGGAGCCACGACCCGCTGTGCGCCTTGACGGTGACCTGGCGGACGGGACAGCCGAAGTTCAGGTCGACGACGCTGACGCGGAAATCGCGGGCCAGGCGCCGGCCGACCCGGGCGAGGTTCTCCGGATCGTTGTCCCACATCTGTACCGCCAGCGGCCGCGGTTCGTCGCGCACCCCCCACAGCCTGTCGGGGTGCTCGCCACGGTTGGTCTCGAGCCAGGTGGCGCTCCGCGCGGCGATCATCTCGGTGGCGAGCAAGCCGGCCCCGCCGAACTCGCGCACCACCTGCCGGTAGGCGTAGTTGGTGTAGCCGGCCATCGGCGCCTGGAGGAGCGGCGGATCGACGACCACGGGACCGATGAGCAGCGGCGGCACCGCGGGGGCGGGGGCGTCCGCGGAGTCGGTCGGGATCGGTGCGGCGGCGGTCGGGATGGCCATGCCGCATCATCGCCGCAGGCTCCCGCGACGCAAGTCGGCGATCGCTTCGGTGAAGCCGGGATCCCGGATCGCCCGGCGTCGTCAGCCGCCCAGCGGGGCGAACCCCTGCGGCAGCGAGGTGCCGGGGACGGCGGCGGGGAGGGCCGACGGCGGCGGCGCGAATCCCGGCGGCGGCGCGAGGAGCCGGGGTGTCGATCCCGGCAGGGGCTCGACGGGAGCGGACGGGAGGCCCGGGATCGTCGTCGCCGACACCGGCACGATCCGCTCCGGGGCCGGGGCCTGCCGCCACGGCCGGGGCTGTCCGATGAGCATCGAGGCGAATCGTTCGTCGGGTACCGACGCGTCCGCGACCGCCATCACGTACTCGGCGATCGCCAGGTTGTACCCGCGCACCGCGTCGACGAAGGCCTCCTCCTGCTCCCGGATCGTCTCGTGCGCCGCGAGCACCGGCCGGATCGGCCCCTTCCCCCGGGCGTGGAGCGACTCCGTCGCGGCGAAGCGTTCCTCGGCGGCCGCGGCGGCCTCCGCGCGGGCCTGCAGGGCACGGTGGGCCAGCGGGAGTTGGCGATGGATGGCCCTGATCCGGCCGGTGGCCGGCCGGGCGGCGAAGATCGTCTCGAAGTGCGTCTGGTAGGCGGCCGTGAGCGGCGGATCGACCGGCCAGGGGGCCGGCTCGATCACCGGGAGGCGGACCAAATCGACGAGCTCCTGCTGCGCCGTCACCAACTCGACCCCGGCGGAGGCCGCTTCGGCGCGAGCCTCGGCGACGGCGATGTCGAGCAGCGGCAGGTCGTCGGCGTCGCCGCCGGGGGCGATGAGCGTCAGCCGCTCCTCGGCGTCGACCGCGAAGCGGTAGCGGGCGGCGGCCGCGGCGAGCTTCCAGTAGGCCTGCGTGATCCACAGCCGGCGTGACCGGTCGCCCGATCGCTCGAGCGCCTCCAGGAGCGCGAGGGGGCGGGTGGAGGCCGGATCGGCGGCCGGTCCCGGCGCCGGCGTCAGGCCGCGCGCGAGCAACCCCTGGGCCGGTGTCGGGGCCTGCGGGGGAGCGGGGGGCGGAGGAGACGCGGCGTCGCCGCTCGCCGCGACGACGTCGACCGACGCCGCCGTCCCCTTG
>CAWUOA010000413.1:0-3207 GCA_963923225.1 uncultured Planctomycetaceae bacterium | reverse complement strand
CGTCGTCGCCCCCCGCTCTCACGTTGAATCGAATCCACTCCGGCCGGCAGTTCCTTGCCATCGGGCCGCTCGCGCCCGCCCAGACACCCCGAGGCACGACTTCGAACGAGAGCCCACACGCCCCCTGCCTCCCCGGGCTCCGGGGAGGCAGGGCGGCGAGAATGGGCTCAGTCGTCGTTCGCGATCGCGCCACCGTCCTTGCGGCCGCCGAGCCGCTGGTAGGTGGTGTGGTCGATCGTCTCGGTGATGTTCCGCACGGAGCCGTCACCGAAGAGGAAGTTGGCACCGCCGGGGTGCTTCGAGCGGAAGCCCCAGGAGTAGTTCCAGTTGCTCTTGGTGAAGCACTGCGGGTTCGGGACCTTGCGGGCGGTCGCCTCGGTCTGCGAATCGAAGCAGGTGGTCATGGTGTTGATCGGCACGACGGTCGAAGCGTGGGCGTTGCCCATGCCGTTGAAGCTCCACAGCCCCTCGCGGTGGTCGTGGCAGTCGGCGAGGATCTCACCCATGAAGATCGTCTTGCTGAGGCCGTCGGACACCATGTTGAACGACACCCCCTTCTGCTCGGTCACCAGACGCGAGAAGACGCCGGAGATGTCCTTGAAGTTCCAGGCGTTGCCGTGATCGGCCTGACCGTCGACGGCGGCGAATCCGAGGTACTGATTGCAGTTGCCGTCGGCCGACGGGGTCCGCTGCGAGCCGAGGCTGCCGGAGTAGCTCGACTGGGCCCAGCCGTCCTGGTCGCGGATGCTGTCGTTGGACGGGCAATTGGCCAGCGGCAGCTTGAGGTTGCGCAGCTGCAGCCCGCTGCCGATGTCACGGAAGCGCTCGTCGCCGCCGCTGTTGAGCTTCACCTTCGTGGCCACGCTCTGCTGTTCCATGAACGGGAGCACGTAGGCGTGCCACGAAACCGCGGGAGCTCCCCACGGGTTCGCCGGGGCGCCCGAGGGGATGTATTGCATCGTGTCGTGGTGGTTGTGGAGGGCGAGGCCGTACTGCTTCAGGTTGTTGGTGCAACTGCTGCGGCGGGCGCTCTCACGAGCCGCTTGGACGGCAGGGAGGAGGAGCCCGACGAGCGTGCCGATGATCGCGATGACCACCAGCAGTTCGACGAGCGTGAAAGCGCCTCGAACGGGACGGGATGTCTTCGACATGGGAAGCGTCTCCGGAACGAACGGTAGATCGATGCGGATGAGATGGATGGGAAACGCGGACGTGTGCCGATCGTGGTGGCGTCGGGGGACGGCCATGGGAAAGCGGGGCGCCACGGGAGAACCGACGCGCCCCATCCTTTCACGGCCGCCGCACTGCCCGGAGGGACACTGCGACACGACGAAAGGGAGGACGACGAGGGAACGGTACCCTGGCGACCCGAAGAAAAAACCACCCCAGACACCAAGGAATCTAGCAACCCCGCTCGCCGCCGTGCAAGTGCCGGATACCGCAATCCCGCTTCCCTCCGGCAGGACCGGTCAGCGGCCGGCGGGACGGTTCAGCCAGACCCGTAGCAACGGCGTCGCTCCGGCGTCCGCTTCGGCGAGAAACGTCCCCGCGACGACGTCCGTCCGCCCGTCGCCGTCGATGTCGGCAAGGGCGAAGGCGGCATGGTCGCAGTGGTCGCGCTGGATGGAATGGGGGCGCCAGCCGTCAGGCGTCTGCTCGATCCACGAAAGCGAGTCGAACGTTCCCGCGGGGCGGCCGCCGTCGGCGGGGAGGAGCGAACAGGCGACGACGTCGAGGTCGCCGTCGCCGTCGACGTCGGCGGCCGTCGCCTGGGATACCCCGGGAATCCGGGCGATTTCCACGTTCTCGAACGCCCTCCCCCCCCCGTTCACGAGCACCCGGACGCCGTGGGTGGGGCGCGGCAGGCCGCTGTCCATGGTGTCGCCGTTGCAGTGGAGGATGTCGGGGTCGCCATCCCCGTCGATGTCGGCGACGTCGAGGCCGCTCGACCCCCAGGAGGGATCGGGAAGGCGGAGAATCTGCCGATGGTCGAACTCCCCCGGTCCCCTCCGGTACCAGACGTCCACGGTCTCGTGTTCCTGGGCGAAGACGGCGACGACGTCCTCGGCCCCGTCGCCGTCGACGTCGGCGATCCGGGCCGCCAGGCAGCCGTGCCTGGGATCGAGGACCCGTTGCCCGGCTGGCTCCCCCCCTTCGCCCGCGGCGAGCAGCACCCGCAACGCCCCGGTGCGCCGCCAGCCGAACTCGAGGACGAGGAGGTCGAGGGGGGCTTCGCCGTCGAAATCGAACGGAATCGCCTCGACGACCCGGGACAGGCCCTCGCGGATCGGGGTCAGGCTCCCGGCGACGGCACTCGAGCCGCTGGCCGCAGGGTCGCCGGCCGTGCTCCCGTCGAGCAACCGCACGGCTCCGTGGTCGTGGTCTTCGGGCATGTAGGACCCCAGGTCCCCCACGAACCAGGCGTCGGCACGGCCCGGCACGGGCGACAGCCGACAGGGATGGCCCGCCAGCGCGAGCACGCCGCTGGCCGCCGCGTCGCCGGCCAGTCGCCAGCGTCGGATCTCCCCCGATCGCATGTCGGCGGTCAACAGTTCCACCCCCTCCGCATCGCCCCCGCGCCCGGGACGGGCGAGCACCTGCGACACCGCCGGGACCTCACGGGCGGGAATCCCCGGCACCGCGACCGCCTCGAACCGCACCGGCGACGGCGACTCGGCCCGGTCAGCCGCACGGGGAATCGCGAGCGACGTCGGGGCATGCTCCTGGAAATAGCGGATCGCCTCCGCCTCGGGGGGCTCGGGCAGATCGCTGCGGAGCGAGGCCCGGTAAAGATCGAACCCCAGCCTCACTTCCGCGGGCCACTGGTCCCGCGGGAAGTTCTCCGACTCAGGCAGCGGATGGCAGGCGCTGCAGAATCGCTCGACCCGCTCCCGCGCCGCCGGGGAGAGCGGCTCCGGCACCGTCGTGATCGCCGCCGCCTGGGAGGACCGAGCGACGGCGGGGGAGGCCGGAGGCAGCGTCGGCCGGGCCTGCCGCGCGTCGCAGCCCGCGCCGGCCCAGGCGACGAGCATCGCCACGCGGGCCAACAGGCAACACCGCGGCGCCCTCCCGGTCGGTCGCAACGATCGTCGCACCATGCGCCGTGGCCCTCCGCCAATCCCGCGACCGCCTCGCCTCCGCCCTACTCCTTCAGCAGGTCCTTGAAGACCTTCCGCACCTTGGCCACCTTCGGTGCCACGGCGCCTT
>CAWUOA010000412.1:0-3209 GCA_963923225.1 uncultured Planctomycetaceae bacterium | reverse complement strand
GAATTGTTCGTGAACCGATCCGTTCCCCCCGACGCCGGAATCGTACGAGTGACGGCCCGCGGGAAAGCCCTCCCGCCCGACACGAAGGGGGGCCGACACCGGTGGCACGCCGTCGGCAACGGGGATTGCGCTCGATATCGGCGCAGGATGCCGGGCGCCCACGCCGCCGGGACACTTTCGCGCCGCCGGGCCGCGGCGCGGTTCCGCAGGCACCACTTCTTCGGGCGGACGTCGAGGTCCGTCCGCTCAGTCGGCGGGTCGATCCGGATCGGCGGGGTCGGCCGGGGGCCCCGCCTTCGCCCGCTCTTTCCTCCGCTCGGGCGCCTTCGCCGCGGCGCGGTTCGCGGCCCGCCCGGGCCGAGCAGCGTTCGGCCGTGCGGCGACGGGGGGCTTGCGGCCCTGCTTGCCAGCCTGCGGCGGGGCTCCCGGGGGCTGCGGGGCTGCGACGACACCGGGGATGGTCGACTGGAACTGGAACATGGTGAACCCGCCGCCGTTGGGCGCGGCCGCGCCGAAGGCGCCGAACGATTGAAACGTCTGGAACGTGCCCCCCGAGGCGATCGCGGCTCCTTCGCCCCCGGCCAGCGCTCCGGCGGCCGCTCCCCCCCGCGCCGCCATTCCCGGCATCGGCATCATCGGCGGCATGGGAAAGCCCCCCGGCATCGGGAAGCCGGGCATGTTTCCGAAGAACTGCTTGCGGCGGGCGGCGTCGGGATCGTCGAGGGGATCGTCGCGGTCAGGCACGGGGGCGTCGAGCTGGGCCACGCCGGGACGCTTCGCCCCCTTCGGCTTCGCTTCCCCGCCCGCCGGCTTCGCCTCGGCGTTCCCGTCCTTCGGAGGCACGATCCAAGCCCCCGCCTCGGCCATGCCGATCAATGCCAGCAGCACCGCAAGCAGGATGCGGGCGTGACGAATCGAGACGACATTCATGGCGATGCTCCTCGCGACGTCCGGTGCCACCGGGCCTGCCCCGCCCCCATGCTATCCGACGGGCCGTCCATCGGCTGGGTGGCGGTCGCCCCGACGGCCTGCCGGGTCGGCGGGAATCCCGTGGAGGAGCGGTAAGCTGTCCCCTCTCTCGTGACGCTTCCCGCCGCCCCTCCGGAGCCCCCCCCGTGCCCACCGAGACATCCCGCTTCACGCTCGCCGGCCGCCGGGCCCTCGTCACCGGCGCCTCCAAGGGCCTGGGGGCGGAGATCGCGAAGGTCTTCGCGGCGGCCGGCGCCGACCTGGTGCTCGCCGGTCGGGACGAAGCCGGGCTCGAGGCGACCCGCAGCGCCGTCGTCGCCGCGGGGCGCCGCTGCCTGACGGTGACGGCCGACTTCCGCACGCCCGAGGGGCCGCGCGAGGTCGGCCGCCGGGCGCTCGACTTCCTGGGGACGGTCGACATCCTCGTCAACAACGCCGGCGTGGTGTTCATCGAGGATCTCCTCGCCATCACGCCCGAGCACTGGGAAGAGACGCAGCAGGTCAATCTCCGCGCCCCGCTGCTCCTCGCGCAGTCGGTGGTCCCGGGCATGATCGCGCAGCGTCGCGGCAAGGTGATCAACGTCTCGTCGATGGCGGCGGTGCTCGTGCCCGAGGGGCACGGCGCGTACTCGGCCGCGAAGGGGGGCCTGAACCTCCTCACGCAGGCGATGGCCGCCGAGTGGGGGCGTTACAACGTCCAGTCCAACGCCATCGCCCCGACGGTGATCCTCACGGAGATGGGCCGCCAGGTGTGGGGCGATCCCGCCAAGGGGGACCCGATGAAGGCCCGCATCCCGGCGCGGCGGTTCGGCGAACCGGTCGAGGCCGCCGAACTGGTCCTCTTCCTGGCGTCGGACGCCTCCGACTTCATCTGCGGCCAGGTGATCCGGCTCGACGGCGGATTGTCGGCGGTCTGAGCCTCCCCGCCGCGGAGGCGGCCGTCAGCCGTCGACGAGCGGCCGGAGGGTGTCGAGCCATCCCGGGATCGCCTCGAGCGGCGGCGCGGCGGCCTCGTATTCGAGCACCGCCCAGCCGGAGTAGCCCGCCCGACGCAGGATTCCCACCACGCGGCCGAGATCGGCCGGCTCCGCCTTCCCGCGCGGATGCATCTCCACCTTGATCTGGGCGTTCACCGCGTAGGGGGCGATCGCCTCGAGCTCGGCGTAGGGATCGTCGCAGTCGGTGAAGTTGCCGCTGTCGAAGTTGATCCCGAAGGCGGGGGAGTCGACGCGGCGCACGATCTCGAGGAGATCCGCCGCGCGGGCCGTGACCCCGCCGTGGTTCTCGAGCGCGAGCATCATGCCCTTCTCGGCCGCATGGCGGCAGGCCTCGGTGCAGGCCGCGGCGCAGCGTTCGAGCGTGGCGGCCATCGGCTCGCCGGGCACCGCGTCGCCGGCGAAGATCCGGATGACCGGAGCGCCCAACAGCGCGTAGAAGTCGATCCAGGTCCGCACGTGGTCGAGCGAGGCCCGCACCGCGTCGGGGTTGCAGAAGTCGTTCCGCACGGCACCGCCGGTGACGGTGACGCCGCGGAGATGGCAGTGGCGCCGCAGCGACAGGAGAAAGCGGTCGTCGACGTCGCGGGGGAAGTAGTAGGAGGTCAGTTCGGCTCCCGCGATCCCCCGCCGGTGGCACCAGTCGACGAAGCCGTGCAGATCCATCCGCGGCTCGGCGGCTCCCTCGGTGGCGAGGTGCTGCCGCAGCGAGTAGGCCGCGAGGCCGAGCCGAATCCTGCCGGGCGCGGGACGCACGAACGGCTCGATCGCGGGGGAGCGGTCGATGGCGGCCCCGCCGAGGGCCGCACAGGCCACGCCCCCGATCGCCGTCCGTCTGGTGAGCTGCCTTCCGGCGAACCGACGAGCTCCATTCATGGTCCGTCTCCTCCCCGCGGTTGCCGGCGGTGTCCCCGGTATCCCCCGTGCGCCGCCAGTGTAGCGATCCCCCGGCGCCGGTCGGGTACCATCGGGCGCGGGGAACCGCGTCAGGCCGGCCGACGGGGCAGGCGAACCGTCCCCCGATTCCCAGAGGAGGGTTCGGCGCATGGCGAAGCGATCGCTCGGTGCCTCGGTCGTGTGGCTGGTGATCCTGGCCTGTTCCGCGGCGATCCCCGCCGGCCACGCCGCCGAGCGGCAGCCGGAGGAGGCCGAGATGGCGGGCTATCTCCTCGTTCCCCATGCGAAGGTCGGGCCGGAGCACGACGCCGGCTTCTCGATGTACGTCGCGGCCTGGCCGCTGCTCGA
>CAWUOA010000411.1:0-3213 GCA_963923225.1 uncultured Planctomycetaceae bacterium | reverse complement strand
GATCGGGGAGGACGCGGCTGGTGACCTCGAAGAAGGCCACTGCCATCCCGACACCGAGCGAATAGCCCACCGCACCGATCACCGCCGCCTGGAGGAGCACCATGCCGACCAGGCGTCGGTTGTTGACCCCCATCGCCTTCAGGGCCCCGAAGTGGCGGAGGTTCTCCAGCGTGAACAGATAGAACGTCTGCCCGGCGATCGCCGCACCGACGATGAAGCCGAGGATGATGGTGATCCCGAAGTTGACCGGGATGCCGGTGTTGTCGAGGTAGTACTGAATCGTCCGCCAGGAGAACCCGTCGTATGTCATGGCATCGAGGCCGGTATCGGCGGCGATCCGGGCACAGGCCTCGGCGGGGGTGACGCCCGCCACCGGCGCGCCGACGACGAACGACAACTGCTTCCGCTCACGGGCCACCAACTGCGTGGCCTGGGAATAGGTGGCCACGACGACGGGGAACGACTGGAACGGCGCCGACGTCTCGCAGATTCCCACCACCACGGCGCGGCGGTCGTTCATCTCGATCTCGCGACCGACCGAGAGCGGCTCGCCGGGCCAGAGCGACTCGTGGCCGGCCTTGTCGAGGAACACCGCCGCCGGCCGCCGCAGGTCGGCGAGATCCCCCATGAGGATCGTCCGCGGCGCTCCCACGAACGTCTGGTCGTCGATCCCCAGGAGGATCACCTGCCGGAACACACCGTCCGGCCGGCGGGCCCGGGCCAGCCCCTTGTAGAGCCGTACGGCCCAATCCACGCCCTCGACGCCCCGAACGCGGTAGACGGCGTTGTCGGAAAGGGGTTCGATCTCGTCGGCGTTCTGCAGGTGCGGATCGGTGACCCAGATCGACGCCTCGCGGACGTCGCGGAGGGGATTGGCCGTCCGCGCCATGATCCCCACGAAGATCGACGCCTGCTGCGTGATCAGGAGCACGCCGAAGGCGACTCCGAACACCGCGCCCACGTATTTGGCGGTGTCACCGACGAGCATCCTCCATGCGACCCAATTCATGTGATCGTCCGCGTGCCTCCTCTGGCCACCTTCCCGGCACCGACACGCGATGTCAACCGGCGGATGATCCCCGGCGGGCTCACGACACTTCCCAGCCCGGCCGGTACTCCTTGGCGAGGAAGCGCTCGGCGCCGGCCGGGCCGGTGAGGCGGCCGGTCTCGGGGTCGTACTCGACCGGCCCGCCCGCCCGGTAGGCGACGTTGCCCAGGAGGACGATCTCCGTGAAAGGGCCGGCGTAGGAGAACGGGCTCCCCGTGCGCGAGCCCGTCTTGCAGGCCTCGATCCACTGCCGGTGGTGCCCGGGCGACTCGGCCAGCGACGGCGCGGGCGGAACGAAGCCCTCGAAGCGTTCCTTCGGCAGGAGCACGGGGAATGCGTCGTGGGCGATGGCGATCCGCCCCTTTTCGCCGACGAACAACGAGCCGTTCATGGGAATCTCCGCGGCGATCTCCGCCGGCGGCGTGGTCGCCCCCTCGTACCAGTGGAGGGTGACCGGCCCGCGATCGCCGCGCGCCTGAAACTCGAACCTCGTCCGCATCCACTCCGGGGCGCTCGCGGGCCGGGGGGGCGGCCCCTCCGAGGTCACCCGCACCTTGCCGACGAGATCGAGCCCCCAGAAGGCCGGATCGGCCAGATGGATGGCCATGTCCCCCACCGCACCGCAGCCGAAGTCCCACCAGCCGCGCCACTTGAAGGGGACGTAGGCCGGATCGTAGGGGCGGTCGGCGGCGGGACCGAGCCATTCGTTCCAGTGGAGTTTGCCGGGAACCGGCCCGCCTCCCTGCGGCACGTCGACTCCCTGGGGCCACCACTTCCCCGGCCGGTCGGTGATCACGTGGACGTCGCGGACCTGCCCGATGGCTCCCGAGCGGAGCAGTTCCACCAGGCGCAGGTAGCCCGGATGCTCGTGGTTCTGCGTACCCATCTGCGTCGCCACCCCCTTCTCGGCGGCCAAGCTCCGCACGAGACGGGCCTCGGCCACGGTGTGCGTGAGCGGCTTCTCGCAGTAGACGTGCAACCCACGGCGCAGCGCCCGCACCGTCGCCGGGGCGTGATGGTGATCGGGGGTGGCGATCACCACCGCGTCGACCTTCGCCTTCTCGAGGAGCTGGCGGTAGTCGGTGAACCGCGCGGCGCCGGGGTGCCTCTGCGCCGCCGCCCCGAGCGCGTCCTCGTCGACGTCGCAGACCGCGACGACGTTCTCCGACGAGACCGCGTCGAGATTCGCCCCGCCCCGGCCGCCGACGCCGATCACGGCGACGTCGAGGCGGTCGTTGGCGCCCAGCACGCGGCGGGCTCCGAGGGACAACACCACGCTCGCGGGCACGGCGGCGCCGGCCGCGCGGAGAACGCGGCGGCGAGGGAGGGGGGCGGCCATGGAACGATGCTCCTGTTCGGGGGCGGGAAGCCGGAACCTACGGCTGTTCGATCCGGTAGAGGGCCTTGTCGGTGCGGATGAAGAGCGTCTTCCCGACGGCGACCGGCGTGGCCATGATCTCCCCCTCGAGGGTGTTCTTCCCCTCGAGGCGGAACTCGCGGCCCGGCGCGAGGAGCAACGTCTCCCCTTCGCGGTTGGAGAGCCAGATCGTCCCGTCGGCGAAGAGGGGGGAGGCGCAGAAGTTCCCTCCGATCCGCTCGCTCCAGCTCGTCTCGCCGGAGTGGGCGTCGAGGACGCTCGCCACCCCCTTGTCGCTCACCACGAGGATGTCGTCACCCACCAGGAGCGGCGAGGGGATGTTCGGAATGCCTTTCTTGGCCCGCCACACGATCTCCGGCTTGCCCCCCTCCTCGGTCGGCAGCCGGACGGCGAGGAGTTCGGGCTGCATGAAACTGGTGCCCACGTAGGCCATGCCGTGGCCGACGACCGGCCGGGGAACGATCGAGAACCCCAGCACGCCGTAGGGCTGCTTCCAGAGCTCGCGGCCGTCGGCGGGATCGTAGGCGTAGAGCCAGTCGGCTCCCGTGGAGAGCAGCACCGCCCGGCCGCCGATCTCGGTGACGATCGGGGATCCGTAGGCTTTCTTCAACTGCGGCTCGGGGTTGCGCTCCCCCGTCCGCTCCGTCTTCCAGGCGACCTCCCCGGTGGCCGTATCGAGAGCCACGACGTACTGCACGTCGCTGCCGTCGCAGTCGAAGATCAGTCGGTCGTTCCACACCGTCGGCGTCCCCCCCGCCCCGTTCTCGTGCTTGAGCCTCTGCAGCGA
>CAWUOA010000410.1:0-3226 GCA_963923225.1 uncultured Planctomycetaceae bacterium | reverse complement strand
GCCCCGCGGGCGCGGCAGCGGTCGCTGCAGTATTTCACCTCGTCCCAGCAGGCGGCCCACTTGCGCCGCCACTGGAAGGGGCGGCCGCAGGCGATGCAGATCTTCTCGGGCTTCGGAGCCCCCGCCGCTCGACGCGGCTTCCCTCCCCGACCTCCGCCACGCGGGCTCATCCCGCCGCACCGGCGGCCTGCATCCCCGTCGCCACGCCTCGCGGCGGGGAACGGTCGCCGAGGATCGCGCGGATCGCCTCCACGAGCATCACGCCGGCGAGCAGGAGGAGCACGACGCCGGCCCAGGGGACCGGGTCGGCGGGAATCACGAAGCCCGCCTCGCCGCGGAACTTCGGGAAGGTCATCGTGGCCAGCGCCCAGGTGCTCATGACGTACATGAACACCGTCGGCAGCCCGGTGACGAACCACACCCAGGCCTCGCGGCGCGTCCGCCAAAGCCAGACCGTCACGCCGAGGAGCGTGAGAGCGGCGAGGAGCTGGTTGCTCGCGCCGAAGAGGCTCCAGAAGGTGCGCCAGGCCGGCACCGGATTGCCCGCGGCGTCGAGATGGGGACGCAACAGGAAGAAGAGCGGGGCGCCGGCCGTGAGCGACGTGCCGAGCCAGGCCCCCGCCTTGCCCGACAGGCCGGTGAGCTCCTGGATGATGTAGCGGCCCAGGCGGGTGCAGACGTCGAGGGTGTCGTAGACGAAGGTCGTGAACGCCATCAGCGCGAACGAGACGCCGAACGACGCCGGGATGCCGAGGATCTCGAGGAACCGGCCCATGCCGAGGGCGTAGACGAAGTTCGGCGGCTGGGCCGTGCGCGGATCCCCCTCCGGCAGCACCATCACGCAGCACAGGCTCACCGTGGCCACGAGGGCCTCGAGGAGCATCGTGCCGTAGCCCACAGGGCGGGCGTCGAGCTCGCTTTTCAACTGCTTGCTCGTGGTGCCGGAGGCGATCAGCGAATGGAAGCCGGAGCAGGCGCCGCAGGCGATCGTGATGAAGAGCATCGGCACGAGGCTGCCGCTCTTGGCCGTCCAGGCGGTGAAGGCGGGATAGCGGACCTGCGACTCACCGAACACGAGCCTGTCGGAGAGGATCAGGCCGACCGCGGCGCCGGCGAGGGCCGCGTAGAGGAAGCAGCCGCCGAGATGGCCGCGCGGCTGGAGGAGGAGCCACATCGGTGCCATCGCCGCCACGAGGCAGTAGGCCAGGAGGAGCACCCCCCACACCTTCTGGGCCGTGGCGTCGGAGGTGCCGAGGACCGCGGCGAGGTCGAACGGGATCCGCTGGCCGGCCCAGATCGCGACACCGACCAGCGGCACGAAGACCGCCGTCGCCAGCCAGAGGGGCATCTTCGCGAAGCGCATCGCGAGGCCCATGGCGACCGGGAGGAGCAGATAGAGGAGGCTCGACGTGGCGATCCCCCCGCCCGACACGCTCTCGCCGCTCTCGAGCACCTGCATGCCGACGAAGCTCGAGGCGGTGATGTCGGTGAAGGCCACGATGATGTAGACCAGCGCGATCCACACGAACGACAAAAAGAGGACGTAGCTCCGCCGGCTCATGTGGTCGCGAACCACCTCGGCGATCGAGCGGGCCTTGTGGCGGACGCTCGCCACGAGCGCGGCGAAGTCGTGGACGCCGCCGATGAAGATGCTCCCCAGGAGGATCCACAGAAGCGCCGGCGCCCAGCCGAAGGCCACCCCGGCGAGGATCGGACCGACGATCGGGCCGGCGGCGGCGATGGCGGAGAAGTGCTGGCCGAGAAGGAGACTCGGGGGGATCGGCTCGTAGTCGACGTCGTCGCGGAGGGCGACCGCCGGCGTCACGGCGGCGCCGTCGAGCCGGAAGAGGCGGGCCAGGAGCGCGCCGTAGAGGCGGTAGGCCACCAGGAGCACCGCGGCCACGGGGAGGAGGATCGCAAGGAGGCTCATCGGCTGTCTCGGCGCCCGAGCGCCCCCCCGACCTGGCAAGACCCGTGCGCCGTCCGGCGGCGGCCCGGGGGGCGGGAAAGCCTTCGCCTTCCGCGGCGGTCCGCGCCGGCAGGCGTGATCCGGCCGCGGCCGCTACCATCATGCCTTCCGGCAGGCGCCCGTGTCGAATCGCGCCGCCCCCCGAAGCCCATTTCGAATCCGATTCAATTCCCGAGGAGCCCGAGATGACAGCGTCCGACGTCCGCCGCGAGAAGATCGTGATCATCGGAAGCGGCCCGGCCGGCTGGTCGTCGGCCACCTACGCGGCCCGTGCGCAGCTTTCGCCGCTGGTCTACGAAGGGGCGATCAGCGAGACGAACCGGCTTTCCGGCACGCTGCCATTGGGGCAACTCGCCCTGACGACGGAGGTGGAGAACTACGCCGGCTTCCCCCACGGCGACCTCGAGGCCTTCCTCGACTCCTCGCTTCCCCCGGAGCGCCGCCAGATGATGGCGCCGCACGCCAAGGCGGGCGTGAGCGGGCCGGAACTGATGGAGCTGATGCGGCAGCAGGCGGTGAACTTCGGCACCCGGATCGTCACCGACGACATCGCGAAGGTCGACTTCTCCAAACGCCCCTTCAAGCTCTATCCCTCCGAGGGGGGCGTGGTGGAGGCGGAGTGCGTGATCGTCGCCACCGGCGCCCGAGCCAACTGGCTGGGACTGGAGAGCGAGGAGAAGTACAAGAACCGGGGCGTGAGCGCCTGCGCCGTCTGTGACGGGGCGCTGCCGCGCTTCCGGAAGAAGGAGCTGGTGGTCGTCGGCGGCGGCGACTCGGCGGTGGAGGAGGCGACGTATCTGACGAAGTTCGCGAGCGTCGTCCACCTCGTCCACCGGCGCGACGAGCTGCGGGCCTCGCGGATCATGGCCAAGCGCGCCCACGACGACCCGAAGATCAAGATCCACTTCAACTCCGGCCTCGCCGAGGTCCTCGGCGACGACACGAAGGGGGTGACCGGTGCGCGCCTGGTGGGCACCGACGACCCCAAGCGCGAGACGATCCTCGACGTGACGGGCGTCTTCCTGGCGATCGGCCACACGCCGAACACCGCCTTCTTGGGCGGCCAGCTCGAGCTCAACCCCAAGGGCTACATCGTGTGGAAGAAGCACTTCCGCACCGAGACGAGCGTGGAGGGGGTGTTCGCGGCGGGCGACGTCGCGGACGACTACTACCGCCAGGCGATCTCCGCCGCCGGCACCGGCTGCATGTCGGCGCTCGACGCCGAACGGTGGCTGGCGGCGCAGGGCATCCATTGAG
>CAWUOA010000409.1:0-3231 GCA_963923225.1 uncultured Planctomycetaceae bacterium | reverse complement strand
GACACTTGCACTCCCGCCCGCGGTGTTCCAGGTTTGAGCGAGTTCGATTCCCTCCACCATCCCCTTCGAGGCAGGTCATGCGTCGCCGCCCCGCCCCCCACGGCTCCACTTCCGCTCCGGTCGCCCGCTTCGCGGTGGGATTCCTGACGGCGGCCCTGCTTCTCGGTTCGGCGTCCCAGGCCCGCGCCCAGTGGGGCGGCTGGGGATGGGGCATGGGCGGCGGGATGGCCACCACCGCGGGCCAGGCCGCGGCCTACGGACTCTCCGACGTGATCCGGTCGGAGGGCTACGCCAACCTCCAAAACTCCGAGGCGGCGAAGAACTGGGAAGACGCGAAGACGCTGGAAATCCAGAATCGCGAGCGCTGGACCAACACCTACTTCGACATGCGGCGCACGAACAAGGAAGCCCGCAAGGCGGAGGAGGGCCCGTCGGTCACGCACGACCAGGCGATCCGCTTCGCCAAGGCCGCCGCCCCTCCGCGGCTCTCCTCGGCGCAACTCGACCCGGTCACCGGCCACATCGAGTATCCGCTGGTGCTCACCGACAAGGACTACGCCCCCTACCGTCAGGATCTCGACAAGCTCTTCGCCGATCGCGCCTCCAGTGGCGGCAGTCTCCAGTACGAGGAGTTTCAGAAGATCCAGGGCACGGTGTCGAAGTTCATCGACGCCCTCAAGGCCAACGTCAGCCGCTACCCCGCCGGCGAATACGGCAAGGCGCGCACGTTCCTCGACAGCCTCGGAAACGAGCCGCGATTCCCCGCGGGCTGACCGCCGGCCACGCCGACGGTTTTCACCGCGGGAGTGTGGTACAGGGCGGGTGCGGAACGGGTTCGAGCGTGGTGCGCCGCCGTGAGAGGCTGCGATTCCGATTCCGAGGCCAGCGTGGCCACACCGGAAGGTCCGATCCCGAAGAATGCCCCGGCCTGGGTGAGCTAGGCGGAGTGCCCACCCAAGCCGTTGGGGCATCCTTCTGGATCGTGGTTACTGTCGACGAAGACGGCCTGGCCGGCTCCCCGACGGCGGAGTTCGATCACCCCTTCCCCTGACGGACCGACGCCGCCTGAGTGGCGGTCGATCCGGTCAGCGACGAGGTGGATCGGGGCTGGGACGTCACGACCGTGCCGGCGAGCCAAGCCATCGCGCTTTCCGACGCACTGAGCGATCGCATCGCGGGCCGTGCCTCCGATCGTGGTCCGATCGTCCTTCGACTCCGATCGAATACTGTTTCAAATCCCGTGCCGAAGCACCGCGATCGCTTCGGAAAAATGCCTCGCCATGCGACGGCCCCCGTTTTCGCGTTGATTCCCGGCATTCGCGCCGCCTCCCGGGGTCGTCCGGGGGCTCTCGAGCGATCCTGGCCCTCGTCCCAACGCAGCACACGGCCCGATTTGCAGGCAGCCGGCTGCCTCGAAGCAGCGCATCACCTCTTCCGCCCCTCCAGGTTCACCCCACCTCGATGACGTCTCCCGATCGCTCGTGGATCGACCTCACGCCCCTGCTGGCGTCGTCTCGGGCGGCGATGCTCTCGGCGCTGGCCGAGCGTTTTCCTCGGGCCCGGCGTCCCGACGGGGACGAGCGCCGCTTCCCGCGCGGCGGGCGGGAAGCGGCGCTCGAGCGACTCGCCCGCCTCGATCCGGTCGCCTACGCCGGTTCACGGAACCACGTCGACGGGCCCGTCACGCGTCTTTCTCCCTGGATCCGGCACGGAGTGCTGTCGCTCGCCGAGGTCCGGGACCGGGCGCTCACGGCGGCGGGAAGCCCGAAGGGGGCGGAGAAACTGATCTCGGAACTGGCCTGGCGCGACTATTGGCGACGCGTGCAGGAGGCGCTGGGCGATCGGATCCTCGAACCGATCGAGCCCTTCCCGCACCGGCCGGCGGCGTTCGCTCCACCGAACACCGCCATTCCCGATGACGTGCTCACCGGTTCCACCGGTCTGCCTTGCATCGACGCCTTCTCGCGCCGACTGGTCTCCTCCGGCTGGCTCCACAATCACGAGCGTCTCTGGCTCGCCGCCTGGCTCGTGCATGTCCGGGGGGTCGACTGGCGTGCCGGCGCGGACTGGTTCCTCGAGCACCTCCTCGACGGCGACCCGGCGAGTAATCATCTCTCGTGGCAGTGGGTCGCCGGCACCTTTTCGGCGAAGCCCTACCTGGCCCGCCGGGCGACGATCGAAGGGTGCACCGACGGCCGCTGGTGCAGGGGCTGTCCGGTGTACGACTCCTGCCCGTTCGAATCCGCCGCCCAGTCCTCGCCCCCTGCCGACGCCGGCACCGAACGGGCCCCGCTCCGCATCCCCCCGGCTCCCCCCTGGCACCCGAGCGGCCCGCAGCCGGCGAACGCCTCCCCGGCGCGGCGGCCGCTGGTGTGGCTCACCCTCGACTCCGTCGCCGCGGAGAGCCCCGCCGCCCGGCGTTACCCCACCGCCGCGCGGCTGCTCGTCCTCGATCGCTCGTGGATCGAGGACGAGCAGGTGTCGCTGGCACGCCTGGCCTTCGTCCTCGAGTGTGCGGCGGGGATCCCGAACGTCTCGGTCGAGGCGGGGGACCCGGCCGAGATCTGCCCGCGCGTCGCCGCTCGGGAGGGCTGCGACGGCGTGGCGGCGGCCGAGTCTCCCTGCCCCCGCTTCCGCCGCGCGGCCGATCGAGTGGGCCACGGCATGGCGATCGAGATCCATCGCTGGCCGCGATTCGTCGATCCCGGCGCCATCCGCGACCTGGGCCGCTTCTCCCGCTACTGGAAGGCGGTGCGCGATTCGGCGCTCGAGCGGACGCCGGCCGAATCCTGAGACGTGTCACGGGGCCGACGCCCCGATCGAAGGCGCCGCCACGCCGTCGAAACAGAGCGGGGAGAGGAGTTCGAGACGGCGGCCGTCGTCCGGATGCTCGAGCGCCAGGCGTGCGGCGTGCAGCCACATCCGCCCGCCCGGACGGCGGGCGGCGCGCCCGTAGAGCGGGTCGCCCACGATCGGACAGCCGAGCCAGGCGAGATGGACGCGCAGTTGGTGCGAGCGGCCGGTGACCGGCTCGAGGCGCAGCAAGGTCACGTCGGGACGCCCCAGGTTCGCCTCGATCGTCCGCCACCGCGTCGTCGCGGGCCGGCCGAGGATCGGATCGATCCGCTGCCGTGGCGGCGCGAGTGGATCGGGGGCCAGAGGCTGCGAGATCGTGCCGTCGGGGGTCGGGGGGCGGCCGCACACCAGCGCCACGTACGTCTTCTCCACCTC
>CAWUOA010000408.1:0-3238 GCA_963923225.1 uncultured Planctomycetaceae bacterium | reverse complement strand
AAGAACACGATCCTCAAGGCCTACGACGGCCGCTTCAAGGACATCTTCCAGGAGATCTTCGACGCCGAGTTCAAGGCTGAGTTCGCCTCCCGCGGCATCGGCTACGAGCACCGCCTCATCGACGACATGGTCGCCTCCGCGCTCAAGTGGGAGGGGGGCTACGTCTGGGCCTGCAAGAACTACGACGGCGACGTCCAGAGCGACATCGTCGCCCAGGGCTTCGGCTCGCTGGGGCTGATGACGAGCGTCCTCATGACGCCGGACGGCAAGACGGTGGAGGCGGAGGCGGCCCACGGCACGGTGACGCGGCACTACCGCCAGCACCAGCAGGGCAAGCCGACCTCCACCAACCCCATCGCCTCGATCTTCGCCTGGACGCGCGGGCTCGCGCACCGCGGCAAGCTCGACGGCACGCCCGAGGTGACGCGCTTCGCCGACACCCTCGAGCGCGTCTGCATCGAGACGGTCGAGTCGGGAAAGATGACCAAGGACCTCGCCGTGCTCGTCGGCCCGAACCAGGGCTGGCTCGACACGCAGAGCTTCCTCGCCGCGATCGACACGAATCTCGGCCGGGCGATGGCGGCGGCACGGGCCTGACGGCCGGAGTCGACGTGGTCCGCCGCTCCATGCGGCGGCGGACTCCCGGAGAAGCTCGGGCTCGTTCCGGGTGCCGGAGTGGAACCAGGCAAGGATCTCGTCCCAGGGACAGCGAGGAGCGATCCGTGGCCACCAGGCAGCGACCGCTCCCCGCAGCGTCCGACGACGGCGTGCGCGGCCTCCACACCGTGGCCACGATGGCCGCGGTGGTGGGGGTCCCCGCGGCGGCGGTCCGCCACTGGATCCGTTCCGGCTACCTCCGCGCCGCCAGACGCGCCGCGGCGATCGAGTGGTTCGCCTACGGCGAGCTCGTGATCGCCAGGCGCCTCGCCCGCCTCCTCGCGGCCGGGTTCGCGCTGCGCGAGATCGACGCCCGTCTCGCCGCGCTCCATCCCGCCGGTGCGTCGGCCGCCGCCCGCGACGCCGAGCGGATCGTGATCGACGGCCGGCGGCTGCTCGTGCGCCGCGGCGACGAGATCCTGGGGCCGGGGGGCCAGCGGCAGTTCGGCTTCTCGACCGCAGGACTCGTCGAGACCGGCGACGCCCCCCCGCGGGCCCTGCCGGTCGAGCCGCCGGGGCTCCAGGCCTCCGCGGACGCCTCCACGCCCGATCTCCTCGCCATGGCGGCGGAGCTCGAGGCGATCGGCGAGCTCGAGGCGGCGACGGAGGCGCTGCGGGCACAGCTGCAGGCGGCGGGGCCCTCGGCGCCGGTGTCGTTCATGCTCGCCGAGCTGCTCTACCGCTCGGGCGATCTCACCGCCGCGCGCGAGCGCTACTACGGCGCGATCGAACTCGAGCCCGATCACCTCGAGGCGCGGACGAGCCTGGCCTGCGTGCTCGCCGAGCTCGGCGATCCGGAGCTCGCCGAGGCGGCCCTCGAAGGGGTCCTCCGCCAGCAGCCCGACTACGCCGACGCCCACTGGCACCTGGCCGGGGTCCTCGCCGCCACCGGCCGCGACGCCGACGCCGCGCGGCACCTCCGGGCGTTCGTGAGCCTCGCCCCCGAAAGCCCCTGGGTGCGCACGGCGCTCGAACGCTTGGGCGAGGCCTGAGGAGAGCCCGCGGAGCGGGGCCCCCGGTTCACCAGGGCCCGCGCACGGAATGGACGCCGAACTGCACCGTGTCGCTCGGCCAGTAGGGCGTGGGGAGCATCCCCGCCCCCTGTCCCGGCACCGCCCCCGGCCCCGGATAGGGACGCTGGAACTGGTGATAGAGCGGCATGACGCGCGAGCTCGGCACGCCCCAGGCGTACTCCGAGGTGAACTCCGCCGTCGGCGGCACGACCAGCGCCATCGGCCGGCCGATCGACGGGTCGAACCAGACGCTGTGCCAGCTCTTCCCCTTGGCGCGGAGGAAGTAGCGCTTCTCGGTCGCCTTGTCGCCGGCCTGGGCGACGCTCGAGACGAGCGTGGCGACGAGTCCGGCGAGGATCACGGTGCGGCCCAAGGCGGTCGGCCGACGCGCGGCGGAAGTGGTCATGACGGAGTCCGGGGGAAAAGGATCGATCGGTCGGGGGCGACGGCGCCGCCCCGCATCACCACCAGGTGGCCCGCACCTCCGTCCGCAGCCCGGTGGCACCGGCGGGACGGACGTAGCGGCGGTGGTGCTTGTAGAGGAACTCGTGCGGCAGGAAGGGCGGGTAGGTGTACCAGGTGTGGCCGACGCGCGGCGGCACGGGGCGCGGCGCGACGTAGAGCTGCGCGCCGAAGCCGGGCGAGGCCGCGGCGGGCACCGGCGGCACCCAGTAGTTGTAGAAGACGTCGGGCGTCGGGTAGTCGTAGCCGTGGTTGATCGGCGCCGCGGTGGCTCCGACGCCGGAGGTCGCCGCGAGGACGACCGCCGCGGCGATCACGCGCCGCAAAGTGAGACTCGTACGCATCGCAGTTCCCTCCGAGACACGCAGATCGTCGCCGGGCATGGCACCGGCACATGGAGGGGATTCGGCCGGTGCCGATTCCCCTGTTCACTCGCTGCCTGCGGGCCGTGACGCCCCTTCCCAGGAGGCAAGGTCGGCGGTCTCGGGAGGGTCGGCGCCGCCGGGAAACTGCCCCCCCTACGACCGCTATACTCGGCACGCCTTGCCATCGGGCCGTCGCCCGATCATCGTGGTGAGCGGCCTGGAGCGGGCCATTCCACTCCCACGCTTTCCCCTTCCCTTTCGCGCACGAGCATGGCCAAGAGTCGATCGAGTTCCGCCACCGTCACGGCAGTCGCCGCGGTGAAGAAGGCCGCCGCCGGCGCCACGAAGCCCGCCGTCGTTCCCCCGGCGGCCGAGCCTGCCCCCGCGGAGAAGGAGAAGGCGGCGCCCCCCGTCGCGCCGACCAAGCGCCGCGCCACCGCCCAGGCCCTCGCCGCCGGCCAGCGCGACATCTCCGTCAGCGAGTTCTTCGCCAAGAATCGCCACCTCCTCGGCTTCGACTCGCCGCGCAAGGCGCTCCTCACGAGCGTCAAGGAAGCGGTCGACAACTCGCTCGACGCCTGCGAGGAGGCGGGCATCCTCCCCGAGATCTGGGTCCACATCGAGGCCGTCGGCGACTCCGCCTCGCGCTACCGCATGGGGGTGCAGGACAACGGCCCCGGCATCGTGCGCAAGCAGATCCCGCTGATCTTCGGCAAGCTCCTCTACGGCTCGAAGTTCCAC
>CAWUOA010000407.1:0-3238 GCA_963923225.1 uncultured Planctomycetaceae bacterium | reverse complement strand
TCATGGGCCTCGAGCCGGGGACCACGAAGGAGGACGTGCGGAAGTGCCTCGAGAATTGGAACCGTGGCGACAACGGCATCATCGACCTCGCCAAGGCCTACCGCCTGAAGCGGGGCACCGGCTGGCTCATCCCGCCGGGCGTCCTCCACGCGCCGGGATCGCTGCTGACCTACGAGCCGCAGTGGGGCAGCGACGTGTTCGGCATGTTCCAGTCGCTCGTCGAGGGGCGGGCCGTGCCGTGGAGCCTGCTGGTCAAGGACATGCCGCAGGAGAAGCACCACGACCTCGACTTCATCATCGGTCAGCTCGACTGGGAGAAGAACGTCGACACGCACTTCAAGGAGGCGAACTATCTCGAGCCGATCCTCGACGCGTCGCGCTCCTCGGGGGGCGCCGAGGACCGCTGGATCGTCTACGGCCACGTCGACGGCCGGCAGCTGTTCAGCGCCAAGGAGCTCACGCTCGCGCCCGGCGCGCGGATCACGGTCAAGGATGCCGGCGCCAGCGGCTGGATCACGGTGCAGGGGGAGGGGAAGGTGGGCGTCCACGACGTGGCCACGCCGACCCTCATCCGCTTCGGCCAGATGACCGCCGACGAGCTCTTCATCTCTGCAGACGCCGCCGCCGAGGGCTACGAGGTGGTCAACACCGGCCCCGGCCCGCTCGTGGCCCTGCGGTACTTCGGCCCCGACGTCCACGCCGACCTGCCGAAGAGCGGGCGGAATCGCTGATCGGCCGCGCTCGTTCCTCGTCGAACCCCGCTTTCACTCGTACCCGTTCCCTGTCTGAAAGGTGAGCCCATGTCGTCGCATCCCCTTCCGAAGCTCCACAACGCCATGTGGCCCGGCCTCGTCGGCAAGGGGGATGGCGAAGGCCAGGAGCCGGCGATCAGCCTCGACAGGATGCTGGAGCTGACCGCGGCGGCGCGGGTCGACGGCCAGCGTTTCGACGGCATCGACTACTTCCTCTTCCATCCCCACACCAACCCCGACGCCTCGGACGACGAGCTCCGCCGCATCGCCGACAAGATCGCCGCCCACGGCTTCGTCGTGGGGTCGCTCGTGGCCCCGATCTGGCCGGGCACGGTGGGCGATTCGGCGATGGGCAGCCCGGTGCAACGGCGGAAGTTCGTCGACGCGGTCCGCAAGGCCTGCCGGATCGCGAAGGTGTTCAACGAGCACGGCGTGCGGCAGTACGGCGTGATCCGCATCGACTCGGCGGAGTTCGGCGTCAACAAGTGGCGCGAGCACGCCGCCGCGAACACGAAGCGCATCGCCGCGACCTTCCGCGAGGCGGCGATCGTGGCCGCGGGCCACGGCGAGCGTCTGGCCGCCGAGGGGGAGATCTGCTGGGCGGGGATGCACTCCTGGAAGGACATGCTCGACCTCCTCGAGGCGGTCGACATGCCGGGGTCGCTCGGCTTCCAGTGCGACCTGGCCCACACCTACCTCTATCTCATGGGCTACAACGCCCCGGAGCACGCCCTCCTCCAGCCGGGCTACTCCGAGGCGGAGTTCGACGCCGCCTACCGGACGATGACCGACAAGCTCCGCCCCTGGACGATCGATTTCCACGTCGCCCAGAACGACGGCGACGTCCACGGCGCCGGCTCGCACGACAAGACGGGCAAGCACTGCCGTGCCGACGACCCGAAGGGCAAGCTCGACATCGTCAAGTGCGCGGGCTACTGGCTCGAGGGGGCCGCGGAGCGCGGCATCCGTCACATCTGCTGGGACGGCTGCATGTTCCCCAACGCCACGCTCGAGGACCCGCACACCTGGAACACGATCCTCCGCACGATGATCGCCGTCCGCGACGCCCACGGCTGGGCCTGAGCGTCGCCGCCGCGTTCCGTTTCCGGCTCCGTTTTCCCCGAACGTTCACCGCACCCCGACAGCCCCGCACAGGAAAGAGTCTCCACGATGGCCAAACCCCTCCGCATCGGCATGATCGGCTACGGCTTCATGGGCCGGGCCCACTCCAACGGCTACAAGCGGGTGGGGGACTTCTTCGACCTCGAGTACCTCCCGGTGCTCAAGGCGGTGGCCGCGCGTGACGCGGGGAAGGCGAAGGCCTTCGCCGACCGCTGGGGCTACGAGCGGGTGGAGACCGACTGGCGGAAGCTCGTCGCGGCCGACGACATCGACGCGATCGACATCTGCACGCCGAACAACCTCCACGCCGAGATCGCCATCGAAGCCGCGAAGCACGGCAAGGCGATCCTCTGCGAGAAGCCCCTCTCGATGGACGTCGCCGAGGGGGAGAAGATGGTGGCGGCGATCGAGAAGGCGGGGGTGCCGAACACCGTCTGGTACAACTACCGCCGCATCCCCGCGGTGACCTTCGCCAAGCAGCTCATCGACTCTGGCAGGCTCGGCCGCGTGTTCCACTACCGGGCCGAGTTCCTCCAGGACTGGACGATCAACGCCGACCTCCCCCAGGGGGGCGCGGCGCTGTGGCGGCTCGACGCCGCGGCCGCCGGCAGCGGCGTGACCGGCGACCTCCTCGCCCACTGCATCGACACCGCCCTCTGGCTCAACGGACCGGTGAGCGACGTCACGGCGATGACCGAGACGTTCGTCAAGGAGCGGAAGCACACGCTCACCGGCAAGGTGGAGCCGGTGAAGATCGACGACGCCTGCTCCTTCCTCTGCCACTTCAAGAACGGCTCGCTCGGCCTCTTCGAGAGCACCCGCTACGCCCGCGGCCACAAGGCCCTCTACACCTTCGAGGTCAACGGCGAGAAGATGAGCCTCAAGTGGGACCTCCACGATCTCCACCGCCTGGAGGTCTTCGACTATTCCGACGCCGGCCCGGAACGCGGCTGGAAGAGCGTCCACGTCACCGACGGTGACCATCCCTACATGGGCAACTGGTGGGTGCCGGGCCTGGCGATCGGCTACGAGCACAGCTTCGTCCACCAGGTGAAGGACTTCCTCGAGGCCTACGCCGCGAAGAAGCCCGCCCATCCCACCTTCCGCGACGCCCTGGAGACGCAGCGCGTCTGCGACGCGGTGCTCGAGAGCGCCAAGAGCCGGCAGTGGGTGAAGGTCGACGGCCACCCGGTGGGGTGAGCCGGACCGCTTCGCTGTCCCGCACGTCCTGAAAAACAGACGGCCTCGCCGGAGAGCGTTCTCCGGCGAGGCCGTCGTCGTTCGGGGGCGCTTGGGGCCTGGTGCGAGCGTCACTCCGGCGCCGGGTCGCGGCGGGAGGATTCCTCGCAGGGGTTCTCGAGGGC
>CAWUOA010000406.1:0-3260 GCA_963923225.1 uncultured Planctomycetaceae bacterium | reverse complement strand
CCGGAGAAATGCCCGAGAGAGGACTTGAACCTCCACCCAGTTACCTGGACAAGAACCTGAATCTTGCGCGTCTGCCAATTCCGCCACTCGGGCAAGTGGCCGCTTTCGCGACTCCGTGATGCTAGCAGCCCACCGGCCGGAAACAAGCCGGAAGCCCCCTCTCCGCGGAATCCACCGGCCGCGCCGGCCGGCCACCGCACCGCGGCCCGGGGGGGCGTTTTTCCGACGTAGCCCGCCGGGGCCGACAGGCCCTAAAAAGCCCCCGGCGCCGATCGCGCCGGCACTCCGCTCCGCCCCGCACTCCAGGAGGATCCCTTGGCCGCTCCCGCCGCCCCCGCCAAGGCCGTGATCGTCATTCCGGCCCGCCTCTCGAGCACCCGCCTGCCGCGGAAGATGCTCCTCGCCGACACCGGCAAGACCCTCATCGAACACACCTGGCGCGCCGCCGGGAAGGCGACGCGCGCCGGCCGCGTCGTCGTCGCCACCGACTCGCGCGAGATCGCCGACGCCGTGGCGGCCTTCGGCGGCGAGGCGATCATGACCTCCGAGCAGGCCCCCAGCGGCACCGCGCGGATCGTCGAGGCCCTCGGCACGCTCGGCGACGCCGAGGTGATCGTCAACGTCCAGGGGGACGAGCCGGAGATCTCCGCGGCGGCGATCGACTCGGCGATCGACCTCCTCGACCGCTGCCCCGGCGCCGGCATCGCCACGCTCGTCACGCCGATCGGCTCGACCGACCTCCTCGACGATCCCTCCGCCGTGAAGGCGGTGCTCACCCCCTGGCGCGAGCCGGCCGCGGCGGGCTCCTGGCTCCCCGGCCCGGAGCGGCCCGGCGCCTGGCGGGCGGTGTACTTCAGCCGCTCGCGCGTCCCGGCGGCGCGGGACTGGTCCGACCGACTCCTCGCCGAGAAGCCTCCGGCGTGGTGGCAGCACGTCGGGCTCTACGCCTACAGACGCGGCGTCCTCGAAAGCTGGGACCGGCTTCCCGAGTCGAGGCTCGCGGCGCTCGAGAGCCTCGAGCAACTCCGCCCGCTCGAGGCGGGCATCCCCATCGCCGCCCATGCGATCGACCACGCCGCCAAGGGGATCGACACCCCCCGCGACTACGCGGCATTCGTGGAGCGGCAGCGCGCGAAGGGATGAAGCGGACGGGGTCGGCCACCTCGGCTTGGCGACAGGGCCGCTGACTCACGGCTGCGGCCGAAGTGCATCAGCCCTCGGCGGCCGCGGGCTTCTCCACCGGCACGAGCATCACGCTCGCCGGCACGCCGGTGAGCACCGCCTCGGAGGTGCTCCCCAGGAGCCAGCGAGTGAGGGGATCGGCCGGCGTGCGGCCGAGGATCACGAGGTTGTCGCCATCCTCGCGGACGTGGGCCCGGATCCGGTCGCCGGGATTCCCCTGCGACACGATCGGTGCCTTGGCCTGGAACGCGGCCGGCAGGGTCTTTCGGAAGGCATCGAGCGATTTCGACAGGCCGCTGACCTCGACGTCGTGCTCCTGCTGCCAGGCGGAGGCGATCGCCTCGGTCTCGGGGCTGCGGACCTTCTTCTCGAGCCACGAGGGGAGCGGCCCCGCCAGGAGCGACTCCGCCACGCCGATCACCTCGCCGGAGGTGTCCTTCGGCCAGTGGAGCCGGCTCACGATGCCGGCGAGCGCCCGGGCACTGTCGGGATGGTGGCAGACGAGGGGACGGACCGCTTCGCCCGCGGCGGGGGCCCGGCGGACGACGAGCACCGGGAGCGTCGATCCGTGGACCACCGCGCGCGACACGCTCCCGAGGAGGAGCTTCTCGAGGGAGGGGGTGTTGCTCGCGCCGACGACGACCAGATCGGCCTTCCAGCCGGCGGCCGACTCGAGGATCCCCGCCGCCGCCGACTTCGTGCTCACGATCGCCTCGACCGGGCGGGCGAAGGGCTGCGGCAGCCGGGCTTCGGCCTCGTCGAACAGCGCCTTGCTCGCCCCCTCCACGAGCGTCTGGCCCCAGGGCATGCGGCGCTGGAGATCGGCCGGCGAGAAGTAGATCGCCACCTCGTCGGACCGGTTGTCGATCAAGCGCCCCACGAACGACACCGCCTCGAACGAGGCGGGGGATCCGTCGACACCGATGAGGATTTTCATGGGAATGCTCCGGGGCGCGTGCGCGGGCTCCTTCGATCGTACCAGCCCCGTGACGGCCGGGGAGGGAATCAGACGACCGGGATCTTCGACGCCTCCCCAGGCACCTCCCGCACGAGCCTGGGCACGGCGTACCCGGGGAGCGTGTCACGGAGAGCGGCATGGAGGCGGAGGGCCTCCTCCTCCGAAACGTCGAAGTGGGCCGTGCCGGCGACCCGGTCCGGAAGGTGGAGGTAGTAGGGGAGGACCCCGACGTCGAGGAGCCGCGTGGAGAGCCGAGCGAGGACATCGGCCGAATCGTTGACGCCGGCCAGGAGCACGGCCTGGTTGAGCAGCAGGCTCCGGCCGCCGGCGAGCGCCCGGAGCGCCGCGGCGACCGACGCGTCGATCTCGGCCGGATGGTTGGCATGGATCACCACCACCGGCGGGGCGGGCAGGCGGCCGAGGAGGGCGACCAGCTCCGGCGTCACGCGCGACGGCAGCACCACGGGGAGTCGGGTGTGGATCCGCAGCCGGTGCACCGTGGGAATGGCGGCGATGCGGTCCACGAGATCGCCGAGCCGGTCGTCGTCGAGGAGGAGCGGATCGCCGCCGGAGAGGATCACCTCCTCGATCGACGCGTCGGCCGCGATCGCGCCGAGCGCCGCCTCGAGCCCGGCCCTCCCCACGCCATGCTCGCCGTAGGAGAACTCGCGGCGGAAGCAGTAGCGGCAATGGATGGCGCACGCGCCGGTCGCCAGGAGCAGCGCCCGGCCGGCGTACTTCTTCACCAGTGCCGGCGCGGCGATCGCCCGCGCCTCCTCGAGCGGGTCGGACACCCAGCCGGGCTTCGTCATCCCCTCGGCCGCCACGGGGAGCACCTGGAGGAGGAGCGGGTCACGCCGGTCGCCCGGCCGCATCCGGGCGAGGAACGACCGGGGCACGAGCAGCGGGAAGGCGCCGGCCGAGCGAGCGGCCTCCGCCGCCACCGCATCGTCGAGGCCCAGCTCCCGGCAGAGCACGACCGGGTCGCGGACCGCGTCGGCCAGGTCCCGCTGCCACTGAGCCCGTGGCCCCGGGGAGCCGCTCGCGGGGGCTCCCCCCACCGCCCCGGGAGCCGGGAGGGACGCGGGGACGCCGGAGGGGGAGGAGGCGGCGGTCATCG
>CAWUOA010000405.1:0-3286 GCA_963923225.1 uncultured Planctomycetaceae bacterium | reverse complement strand
CAGTACGCGGCCTTCCTGAATGCCGTCGCGAGGAGCGACCCGCACGCGCTCTGGAACCCGCGGATGGCGTCGGACCCGAACGTCGCCGGCATCGCCCGGGAGGGGGAGAGCGGTGCGTATTCCTACCGCGTGATCGACAACGCCGGCCCGAGCGCGAACCGGCCGATCGCGCATGTGTCGTGGTTCGACGCGGCACGGTTCGCCAACTGGATGCACAACGGGCAGGGGGCGGGGGGCACCGAGACCGGTGCCTACACGCTCGTCGACGGTCAGACGAGCGGGATCGCCCCGGCGAAGAACCCCGGCGCCCGGTTCTTCCTGCCGACGGAGGACCAGTGGTACAAGGCGGCCTACTTCAAACGCGGCGGCAGGGACGCCGGATACTGGACCTACGCGACGCGGAGCGACGAGAAGCCGGGCAACAGGGTCGGAGGCGAGCCCAACCAGGCCAACTACGCCCCCGGTGGGGTGTTCTCCGTGACGCAGGCCGTCGAAGAGCCGACGCGCAACCACCTCTCCGACGTGGGGGCGTTCACGAACAGTCGCGGCCCCTACGGCACGTTCGATCAGAGCGGCAACGTCGCCGAATGGAACGACCTCACGGGCGCCGCCGGAGCTTTGCGCGGCCACCGCGGCGATCGCTGGGTCACCCCCGACCCTTACGGCCTGTCGCGTGGCTTCCGCGAGACATGGGAGCCGTCGTACGAGGACGGCGGCAGGGGATTCCGTCTCGCCGGCCCGGCTCTGGCTTCCGCCACGGCATTGGGAGTGATCGACCGGAGACCGGCCACCGAAGACAGCGAGGATCATCCGCCGCAGCGAAGCGTCGGGCCGACGAGTCCGGGGTCGAGTCTTTCAGACGGTAGCCGGGACCTGGCACGACGCCCGGCCGCCCGCTCCACCGGCCCGTCATCAGCTTCGAATGAAGCGGAGCGATTGCGGGACGGCGGACGGCCGAGGCGCAGATGGATCCACCGGTTCCGGGGAAGGTGAGGATCGCCACCGAGTCGCTCACCGGGTCGTGAGGGGTGCGGCGCCGCGCCCGTCGGGCGGCCCCTCGCCGACGCGCGGCTGCGGGCGACGGCCGGACCCCGCGGCGCGTACACTTCCCCGCTGCGGCTTTGGGCGCCGGAAACGGATTCCCCCGGGCCGCGTGTTTCCCCGGGGCATTCCATGGCTCGCCATCGCCGCCGCTCTCCGCCGCGAGCCTGGGCTGCTCGGCCCCTCGAAAGCCGTCTCTCCCTCCGGAGTCTGCCGCCGTGTCCCGTTTGCCACGTGTCGCCGCGGCCCTCGCCGGGCTCGGGCTCTTTCTCGGCGGAATCGCCGTCATGAATCCCCTCGGCCGCACCGCGAGCGCCGACGACCAGCCCGCCGGGCCGCGGGCCGGGCAGTGGTCCGCCGTCCAGCGCGCGCTCGACGAGGGGAAGCCGAAGACGGCGCTCGAGGCGCTTTCCGGCCTCGAGGCGGCGGCGGTCGCGGCCGAAGCCTGGGACGAGGCGGCGCGGGCGATCGCCACGCGCGTCGTCGCCGAGACCGGCGACCGGCCGCCCGACGACCCCGAGCGCCTGGTGCGCCTCGAGGCGGCGCTCGCGCGCGCGCCCGAGCGGACCAAGCCGGTCCTCGAGGCGATCCTCGCCAACTGGACCTGGGGCTTCTTCCAGGCCAACCGCTGGCGCTTCGCGCAGCGCACCACAGGGGCCTCGGGTGGCGTCGACGAGGAGGGGAAGGCGGCGGAGGGCCTGGCGGGAATCGCCTCCTGGGATCTCCCCCGCATCGTCGCCGAGATCCGCCGCCGCTTCGATTCCGCGCTCGATCCCGCCGATCGGCTCCGCGGGCTGCCGGTGGGGGAATGGGACGCGATCCTCGAGAAGGGGGCGATGCCCGACGCCTACCGGCCCACGGTGTGGGACGTCGTGGCCCACGACTGCCTCGCCTTCGCCGCCTCCGGCGAGCGCGGCCTGGTCGATCCCGAGGACGCGTATGAGTTCGACGTCGACTCCCCGGCGCTCGGCACTCGGGAGGCGTTCATGGCCTGGAAGCCACAGGACGATCCGGCGGTGACCGACACCGACTCGCCGCTGCTGCTCTCCGCGCGGCTGTGGCACGAGCTCCTCGCCTTCCATGCAGGAGACGCCGACCGTACGGCGCTATTGGCGGCCGATCTCGGACGGATCGAGTGGGCCCGCGGCGCGGCGGTGTCGCCGGGGGGCGACGACGAGCGCGCGGCCCGCGCGAAGAATGCGCTCGAGGCGCTCGTCGCCGACTGCGGAACCAACGACGTGGCGGCGCTTGCCAGCCATTCACTCGCCATGCTCCTCCGCCAAGGCGCGGAGGAGGACTCCGTGGTGAAGGCCCGCGCCATCGCCGCGGCCGCGGCGGCGGCCCATCCCGACTCGGCCGGGGGCAAGCTCTGCCGCAATCTCGTCGGCGAGATCGACGCCCATGGCCTCGACCTCTTCACGGAGCGCGTGTGGGCAGGCACACGGCCGGTGCTGCGCGTGCGCTACAGGAACCTCGCCCGGGTCCACGTCCGGATCGTGAAGGCCGATCAGGACGCCCGGCTCCGCGCCGGCAAGGGGCAGTGGCAATGGCTCGACGACGGCGACCGGGCGAAGCTCCTGGCCGCGAAGCCGGCGAAGGCCTTCGCCGTCGATCTTCCCGCCGCCGCCGATCTCCGCGACGCCACGCACGACGTGCCGGCGCCGGTGGATCTTCCCCCCGGTCCGTGGTGGGTGATCGCCAGCGCCGACGACGACTTCGGCGCCGACGACAACGTCGTCTCGGCGTCGATGGTGTGGGTGAGCCGGCTCTCGCTCGTCTCCCGGCTGGGGGCGAATCCCGGCAACGCCGACGCCCTCGAAGGGCACGTCGTCGACGGCGTCACGGGACTGCCGGTGGCCGGGGCGAAGGTCGTGCTGTACGTGCGCGGCGCCGCCGGCAATCCGGCCCCCTTCGAGCCGGGCCCCGAAACGGTCACCGACGCCGACGGGGCCTACAGGCTGGCGGGCGAGCCGCAGCGCGAGCTGCTCCTCCGCGCGACGGCCGAGATCGACGGCGCGGGCCACGAGATCGTCTCCGATCCCTTCTCGGTGTGGCAGCAGCCGCGCGACGAGCGCCACGAGCGCTTCGTCCTCCTGGCCGACCGCGGCATCCACCGCCCCGGCCAATTCGTGCGCTACAAGGGAATCCTCGCGCGGGCCGACGCCGAAGGCGGCAATTACGCGGCCCTCGCCGACCGCACCGTGACGGTGACGTTCCGCGATGCCAATGGCCGCGAGCTCGCCCG
>CAWUOA010000404.1:0-3294 GCA_963923225.1 uncultured Planctomycetaceae bacterium | reverse complement strand
ACCTCGGCGAGCGCCTTGCAGAGCTCCGTCTTCCCCACGCCGGTGGGCCCGAGGAAGATGAACGAGCCCACGGGCCGATTCGGGTCCTGGAGGCCGGAACGGCTGCGGCGGACGGCGTTGCTGACCGCTTCCACCGCCTCGTCCTGGCCGATGACGCGGCGGTGGAGACGGTCCTCGAGGACCAGGAGCTTGGCCCGCTCCGTCTCCTGGAGCCGCGTCACGGGGATGCCGGTCCAGGCGCTCACCACCTCGGCGATCTCCTCCGGGCCCACCTCGCGGCGCAGCAGCCGCTTCGCCGGCGCCGATTCCTTGGCGGTCGCCTTCCCTGGATCCTGCTCCTCGCTCTCCGCACGGGCCGCGAGGGCGCGGCGCTGCTGGTCGAGCTCGTAGAGCCGCTGATAGAGATCCTCGCCGACCGGCAGGCCCGAGGCCTGCCGCTCCTTGATGGCGACGTTCGCCTGGTCGAAGGCGAGCTGGGCCGCGTCGAGCTGCTTGCGGATCTCCTCGGCGCTCCCCACGCCCGACTTCTCCGCCTCCCACTGCTCGCGGAGGCTCGCGAGCTTCTTCCTCAGGGAAGCCGACTCGTCCTCGATCTCGCGGAGCCGCTCCTTGGCATGCTCCTCGGTCTCGTCGGCGAGCTGCCGCGCGGCGAGCTCGAGCTGGACGAGGCGGCGCTGCACCTCGTCGATCTCCGTCGGCACGCTCTGCAACTCCATCGCCACCCGGCTGGTCGCCTCGTCCATGAGGTCGATCGCCTTGTCGGGGAGGAAACGGTCGGCGATGTAGCGGTGCGACATCTCCGCCGCGGCGACGAGCGCCGAATCCTTGATCTTCACCCCCTTGTGGTGCGCCTCGTAGCGGGGCTTGAGCCCGCGGAGGATGGCGATCGTGTCCTCGACGCTCGGCTCGCCCACCATCACCGGCTGGAAGCGGCGCTCGAGGGCGGCGTCCTTCTCGATGTGCTTGCGGTACTCGTCGAGCGTCGTGGCGCCGATGCAGCGCAGCTCCCCGCGGGCCAGCGCCGGCTTGAGGAGATTCGCGGCGTCCGAGCCCCCCTCGGCGGCCCCGGCGCCGATCATCGTGTGCAGCTCGTCGATGAACAGGATCACGCCGCCGGCGGCCGCCTCCACCTCGCGGAGAATCGCCTTGAGACGGTCCTCGAACTCGCCGCGGTACTTCGTCCCGGCGATCAGCGCGCCCAGATCGAGGGCGATGACGCGTTTGTTGCGGAGCGTCTCGGGCACGTCCGACTGCACGATCCGCAGCGCCAGTCCCTCGGCGATCGCCGTCTTGCCGACGCCCGGCTCGCCGATGAGGACGGGGTTGTTCTTGGTGCGACGCGAGAGTACCTGGATCACCCGGCGGATCTCGGCGTCCCGGCCGATGACCGGATCGAGCTTGCCCTGGCTCGCCCGCTTCACCAGGTCGATGCCGTACTTCTCGAGCGCCTGGAACTTCTCCTCCGGATTCTGGTCGGTGACCCGGGCGCTGCCGCGGACCGCCTGGAGCCCGGCGAGGAGTTGCTGCTCGTCGACGGCCGCGAGCTTGAGGACGTTCTTGGCCTTCGAAGGGGTCTTCACCAGTCCCAGGAGGAGGTGGTCGGTGGAGACGAACTCGTCCTTCATGACGTCGGCCTCCGCCGACGCCGCCTCGAAGACCTTGATCAGATCCTGGTCGGGCTGGGGCTGGGCGCCGCCGGAGACCTTCGGGAAGTGCGACAGCTCGGCTTCGATGATCCGCTCGAGGTGCCCCCGGTCGACGCCGATCTTCTCGAGCAGCGGCCGGACGATCCCCTCGCGCTCCGACACCAGCGCCTGGAGGAGATGGACGGGGGTGGCCTGGGGATTGCCGCGCGACGCGGCCAGCTCGAGGGCCCGCTGGACGGCTTCCTGGGCCTTGATCGTGAACTTCTCGAATCGGAACGGCATCGGTCGGTCCTCCTCTTCCGCGGAAGCGTCGCGGGACGTGCTCCGGCAGTGCATGAAAAAGGGAGAGACGGCGACAGCCACCGTCTCTCCCTGCGGAAATGCATGGCGCGAACGCGGGCGGCGGCTGTCACCCTCCCGGCGCGGTGCGGACGGCCCGTGTCATCAGGCGTCCTTCTTGACCTCGAACTCGGCGTCGATCGTGTCGTCCGCGGGCTGCTTGCCCGACGGCGACGCCCCGGGGCCCCCGGCGGCTCCGCCACGGGCCGCGCCGGCCTCGTAGAGGACCTTCGTGAGCGCGTGGGCCGCCTGCTCGAGGGCGTCGTGGGCGGAGGTGATCGCGTCGACGTCCTCCCCCTTGGCCGCCTCGCGGGCCTTGGTGATCGCCGCCTCGAGCGGCGCCTTGTCGGTGGCGGAGAGCTTCTCCGCGTTCTCCTTCATCAGCTTCTCGGTCTGGAAGCAGAGCGCCTCGGCGCGGTTGCGGGCCTCGGCGATCCGCTGCTTGCGCTTGTCCTCCTCGGCGTGGAGCTCGGCGTCCTTCCGCATCCGCTCGATCTCGGCCTCGTTCAGTCCGCTCGACTGCTCGATCTTGACCGACTTCTCCTTGTTCGTTCCCAGGTCCTTGGCGCTCACCGCGAGGATGCCGTTGGCGTCGATGTCGAACTTGACCTCGATCTGCGGGGTGCCGCGCGGCGCCGGGGGGATGTCATCCAGGTTGAATTGCCCGAGGAGGCGGTTGTCCCGCGCCATCGGCCGCTCGCCCTGGTAGACGCTCACCGTGACCGCGGTCTGGCCGTCGGCCGCGGTGCTGAACACCTGCTTCCGCTCGGTGGGGACGGTGGTGTTGCGCTCGACGAGTTTCGTGAACAGCCCCCCCTCGGTCTCGATGCCGAGGCTCAGCGGGGTGACGTCGAGGAGGAGGACGTCCTGAACGTCGCCCCCGAGCACGCCCCCCTGGATCGCGGCGCCGAGCGCCACGACCTCGTCGGGATTCACCCCCTTGTGGGGCTCCTTGGAGAACAGCTTCTTGACCAGCTCCTGGACCTTCGGGATGCGCGTCGAGCCGCCGACGAGGACCACCTCGTCGATGTCCTTGGGGTCGAGCTTGGCGTCCTTGAGCGCCTGGACCACGGGGCCGCGGCAACGCTCCACCAGCCCGTCGCACATCTGCTCGAACTGCGCCCGGGTGATCGTCGTCTGGAGGTGCTTGGGGCCGGTGGCGTCGGCGGTGATGAAGGGGAGGTTGATGTCGGTGCTCTGCGCCGAGGAGAGCTCCTTCTTCGCCTTCTCGCACGCCTCCTGGAGACGCTGCAGGGCCATGGTGTCCTTGCGGAGGTCGATCCCCTGCTCGCGCTTGAACTGGTCGGCG
>CAWUOA010000403.1:0-3332 GCA_963923225.1 uncultured Planctomycetaceae bacterium | reverse complement strand
ACACAAGGAGTATCGTCGGCAGCGTCAGATGTGTATAAGAGACAGCTCCCGAGGACGTCGCATGTGCCCCGTTCATGCCGAGCGTGATCGTTCCCGTGGTTCGCGGCGCCGCCTGCTGGCCGCCGCCGGCCTGGCCGCCGCCCTCCTCCCCCTCACCGGCTGCTCGACGCTGCTCACCGCGGCCTACCTCATCGCCCCGCAGGACACTCCTGCGGAATACAAGGGGCTCAAGGGGAAGCACGTGGCGGTGATCTGCAAGCCGATCGTGGAACTCGAGTTCAGCGACGCCGGCACCTCGCGGGAGCTCGCCGGCACCGTGGGCGTGCTCCTCGAGAAGAACGTCCGCAAGGTGCGGGTCATCGGCCAGGACGAGGTCGCCCGGTGGATCGACGAGAACAGCTGGGTCGATTACCCCACCGTCGGCAAGGCGCTCGACGCCGACATGGTGGTGGGGATCGACCTGGAGTCGTTCCGGATGCACGAGGGCTCCACGCTCTACCGCGGCCGCGCGAGCCTCAACGTCCGTGTCTACGACGTCGCCGAGAAGAAGGTGGTGTTCTCGAAGCGGTTCGACGACTTCAGCTTCCCCACCGACGGTGCCATGCCGGTCACCGACCGCTCCGAGGCGCAGTTCCGGGGGATGTTCCTCCAGATCCTCGCCCAGCGGATCTCGCGCTGCTTCCACGCGTTCGACAGCCGCGAGACCTTCGCGGACGGCAATCTCACCTTCTAGTTTGAGCGCGAAACACGGGCATCCTGCCCCATGACGGGCGAAGGGTCATGCCCCGGCCGCCCCGACGGCCGGTGGGCTCAGAGATTCTTGAGATCCCGCTTCGGCTTCGGCGGGGCCAGTTTCCGCCTCGGGTCGTCGGAGGCGGGGGCGGGGATG
Source organism: uncultured Planctomycetaceae bacterium (assembly GCA_963923225.1). GTDB lineage: Bacteria > Planctomycetota > Planctomycetia > Pirellulales > UBA1268 > QWOP01. The sequence goes on along the minus strand of CAWUOA010000403.1, from coordinate 2,443 downwards.
TTCGGGTTGTTGCCCCCGTCGGCCATCTGCGGCTTGTTGACGCCGGTGAAGCGTTCGTTCCAGCGGTAGCCCAGCGGCGTTCGTAGCTCCGTGGCGGCGACCTGTGCCCAGGGGGTTCCCGGGTGCTCGCGCACCACCCGTTCCAGGAACTCGGTCGCCTGTTTGGCCAGCTTCTCGGTCTGCGATCCGACCGTCACCGCCTCGTCCGGCTCGAGCTCCCAGGTGTCGTTCTTCTCGTCCTTGAACTTCATCCCCAGCTTCGCCTGGGCGAGCATCTGGTTGTAGGCGTCGGTGCGCACCTTGGCGGCGAGCACGCGGCCCATCGCGAGATCGTAGCCCGCCTGCCAGCGGCGCTCCTTGACCGCCTCCCGCTCGGCGAGGCCCGTGGAGAGGATGGCGTGGAGCGAGTCGATCCGCGGCGCCACCCGGGCCGCGGTCTTCTGGGCCTCCGAGAGCAGCGCGGCCAGGGCCGGCTCGTCACGCTTGGGAAACACCATGGTCGGCGCCTCCATCGGCTGGAGCTCGGTGGAGCGCGCGGCTTCCACGAGCGAACGCTTCGTGGCGCTCGCGGCGATGTCCTGCTGGAGCTTCGCGGCGGAGACGTAATCGGGCTGGTAGGCCTGCATGACGTCGGGGTCGAAGAAGTACCTGATCTGCGACGCCATCGGCGCCACCATCTGGTTCGTCACCCGGCCACGTTCGCCGCTGTTGGGATGGACCCGGAAGTAGGTGCCGCCGGTCTCGGCACAGAGCTTCGAAAGGCTGAAGGGGCCGAAGCCCGAGTCGATCGCCTCGTCGGGGATGCCACCGGAGCGGACGCGGACCACCTCCGGGAGGAGCGTCTCCGGCCCCTGCTCGACGACCGCCCACTGATCCTCCCCCTGCTGCTCGAACTGGGGGTCGAACTCCACGTATTTCAGCCGCACCTGCTTCATCCCGAACGGTGCGGGCACACCGACGACGTACACCGGCATGCCGAGCTTGCGGCACACCTGCCCGGTCTGATCGGCGAGTTGCTGGTCGTTGCCCACCTCGTCGGTGAACACGACGATCATCACGTTCTTCCGCGGCGCGGACGTGCGGTAGATCTTCGACGCATCGGCCGCGGCCCGGATCGCGGTGAACGTCATCTCGATACCGGAGTCGTCGACCGGCACCGCATCGATGGCCCGGATCACCTCGTCGACGTCGTCGGTGGGCTTCTTCGTGACGAGCGTCACCCCCTTCCCGTACGCCAGGACGAGATTCTGGAGGTCGGGGCGGTTGCGGGCGGTGCGGTCGGCGCCGAGCTCGTGGAACACGCGCTCCAGACGCGACGAGATTTCCTTGCGCTGGGCCGAGAGGCTCACCGACTGGTCGAAAACCCACACCACCACGGTGGGACGCTGGCGGAGGGCGGCGTCGATCTCCACGGTCAGGCGATCGACGGCCCCGGCCGCGCCGCTGGTGGTCGCCCCCACGGCACCGCGGACCACGAGCCGTTGATCGATCTCGGTGGCGGTGGGGAGCTCGTCGAGCGGATCGACGAGGATGTCGCCCACCAGATCGGACTCCGCCGTGACCGGGGTCACGGCGACGGTGTCGAGGACGGGAGCGAGCGCCTGGGCGATGTCGGCCGACTGATCCTCGCCGGCGGCGCCTGTCTCGGTGGCGGTGTCGCTGACGATCATCTCCTGCGGTTCGAGGTCGATCTCCTCCTCGCGTTCCCGAGGCGCCTCGATGACCGTGACCGGCTCGCGTGACGGACCCGGGGTCGCGACCCCGGAGAGGGCCAGCCAGAGGAGCAGGACGACGTGCACGACCAGGCTCGCCGCCAGAGCCGGCAGATCGCGGGTCAATTCCACGGCCTCCCAGCCGCCCCGGTCTTCGGGCTCGACCCCGTGTCGCTGTTCTGCGGCATGGCTGGCCACGCGCGTCCTCCCCTGGGGCTACACGGCCGGTCGGCCGCCGGGCTCCGGCAAGAGCCCCCTTCGACCCCCGATTCTACGCTCCCGGCCTGGAAAAACGTCGACCCGGCCCCGTTTTTCTCCCGCTCCCCGCCGCACCGACGCCGCCACCGGGGACGACTCAGGGGAGTCGCAACTCCATGCCCGGCACGACCAGGGACGGATTCCGAAGCCGGTCCCGGTTGGCCTGCCACAGGCGTTCGGCCCACGCCCTGTCCCCGTAGAAACGCTCCGCGAGCGTCTCGAGCGACTCCCCCGGCCCCACCCGCACGCTTCCCGGCCGGCGCACCGGCTCGAGGGTCGCCGGCCCGCCGGCGGCCCGCGGTTGGGGGGGCGTCCAAGACGGTGGCACGCGAAGCGACGTCCCGATCGGCAGGAGCGCCGGATCGACGATCCGATCCCGGTTGGCGTTCCAAATCGCCTCCGCGGCCCCGGGATGCCCGTAGAGACGGGTGGCGATGTTGGTCAGATCGTCGCCGTCACGGACGATCCATGCT
>CAWUOA010000402.1:0-3347 GCA_963923225.1 uncultured Planctomycetaceae bacterium | reverse complement strand
GAGGTAGTGGATGCCGGCGATCGTCGTCAGGGCATTGGCATGACTGTGCCCCTGGAAGACGGCGACGACGTTCCCCGAATCTTCGAGGATCTTCCGCACGCGTTCCGCGCCGCGGACGCCGTGGTCGGAGGCGACGTCGAGCCGCTGGTGGGCCAGCACGATCGTCGGCGAGGGGGCCGCGGCCAGGTCGGCGGTCAGCCATTCGAGCTCACCGGGAGGGATGTTGGCGTCGGTCCAGACCGAGTTGTGGCGGCCGTAGGGGACTCCGTCGGAGCGGAAGCAGGCGTCGAGAACGACGAAGTGGATCCCGCCGCGGTCGAAGGAATAGTGCGACGTCTCCCGGCCGACGGCGCCGAGGAACTCCTCCTTGGTGAGCGTGTCGACGCAGTGGTTGCCGAGGACGTAGTGGCGATCGGCGCTCGCCCGGGAGAAGGCCCGATCGATCGTGGCGAGCCAGCGGAGCTCGGTGGCGGGAGCGTCGGCCGCGTCGACCAGATCGCCGAGCTCGACGACGAAGTCCGGCTCGGCCCTGGCCAGCGCCTCCGCCGCCGCCTCGAGCTTGGGGAGCGATTCGCGGTAGTGCCGCGTGCCGGCCGGATCCTTGTCGGCGTAGTGGATGTCGGTGAGGAGGCCGAAGGTGACCCCGCCCGCCTGAGCCGCCAGCGCCCGGCCGGCCAGCCCCGACGCGAGCAGGAGCGTGCCGTCGGCGAGCAGGGAGCGCCGGGAGCGTCGGAGGGGCTCGGGGAGAGGGACGCCGTCGGGAGGCATGGGCGGGCTCCTTGGAGAGCAGCCAGCGTAGCAGCCCGGGGCGTATGATCGGGGCTTCTCCGGGGAGCCTCCGCCAGTGCGTGCCGCCGTCTTCGACACCTTCCGCGGGCCGATCCGCATCCGCGAGATCCCCGACCCGGTGCCGCACGACGACGCGGTCATCGTCGCCGTGGGGGCCTGCGGCGTCTGTCGGAGCGACTGGCACGCCTGGGCGGGCCACGACGGCGGCGTCCGCGTGCCGCACGTCCCCGGCCACGAGCTCGCCGGAACGGTCGTGCGCGCGGGGGCCTCCGTGACGCGCTATCGCGGCGGCGAGCGTGTCACCGCCCCCTTCTGCTGCGGCTGCGGCGACTGCCCCGACTGCCGGCGCGGCGACACGCAGGTCTGCGACCGGCAGACGCAGCCCGGCTTCACCCACTTCGGCGCCTTCGCCGACGTCGTCGAGATCCGCCACGCCGACGTGAATCTCGTGACGCTCCCCGACGCGGTCGACTTCGTCACCGCGGCGAGCCTCGGCTGCCGCTTCGCCACGGCGCACCGGGCGGTCGTGGCACAGGGCCGGGCCCGCGCCGGCGATTGGGTGGCGGTGCACGGCTGCGGCGGCGTCGGCCTCTCGGCGGTGATGGTGGCGGTGGCGCTTCGTGCCCGGGTGGTGGCGGTCGACCCGTCGCCGGCGCGCCGGGCGGAGGCTCTCGCGCTCGGCGCCGAGGAGGTGGTCGACCCGGGGGCGGGGGATGCGCTCGCGCGGATCCGCGCGGTCACCGGCCGGGGGCCGAGCGTGTCGATCGACGCCTTCGGCAGCGCCGCCACCTGCCGCGATTCGATCCTGTCCCTCGCCAACCGGGGCCGGCACGTGCAGGTGGGGCTGCTCCTGGCGGGGGAGTCGCCGACGAGCCTGCCGATGGACCTGGTGATCGCCAGGGAGCTCGAGATCCTCGGCAGCCACGGCATGCCCCCCTCGACCTGCGCGGAACTGCTCCGCCTCGTCGCCGCGGGCACGCTCGACCCGGGCCGGCTCGTCAGCGACGTCGTCGGGCTCGCCGCGGGAGCGGCGACGCTCGAGCGTTTCGACGCCTTCCCGAATCGGGGGATGACGGTGATCGGGATGGATCGGGGCTGAGACGCGGCGAGTCCGTGGCGGTTTTTCGGTGAGACGTTCGCACACCTGGGCAGGGGGGCTCGATCGATGCGGTGCATGACGGCCATGGCGGCGGTTGTCGCGACGCTCCTGACGGCGGCCGCGTGCGCCGACGGGGTCCATCCGGGGGACACCTTCTTCGGCACGCCGAGCGTCGCCAGGCTCGGGCTGACGCTGACCCCGGCGGCGCTCGAGGCGCTCGCGCCCGCGGCGCCCGCTTTCCCGGGGGCCCCGCGGGCCGCCAGCGCCGACGACTCCCGCGACCTCCACCGCAACACCTTCGGCGTGGCGATCCCCTGGACGACCGGCACGCTCGAGTGCGACGGCGCGACCTTCCGCGACGTCGGCGTGCGTGCCAAGGGCAATTACACCCTCATGGCCTCGGCACGGTCGCTCGAGAAGTCGCTGAAGCTCGATCTCGACCGCCGCGTGAAGGGGCAATCGCTCGACGGCCTGCGGATGCTCAATTACCACTCGGGGGTCAGCGACCGCTCGGGGGCGCGCGAGGCGCTGGCCTACGCCGCCTTCCGCGCCGCGGGGGTCGCGGCGCCGCGGACCCGCTTCGCGGAGCTCACGCTCACCGTGCCGGGCCGCCACGAGGGGGAGTTCGTCGGGGTGGGGACGGTGGTCGAGCAGATCGACGCCCGGTTCCTCGCGGCGCACTTCGGCGACGGCACGGGGATGCTCCTCAAGCCGGAGGGGCTCCAGGGGGGGCCGGCCTGGCTCGGCGAGCAGTGGGCGCCGTACGCCGAGCGTTTCCGGCCGGAGAAGGAGCCGAAGGAACGCGAGAAGCGGACGCTCGTCGACTTCTGCCGGCTCGTCTCCGAGGGAAGCGACGAGGACTTCGCGGAGAAGATCGGGACGTTCCTCGACGTCGACGCCTTCTTGAGGTTCATCGCGGCCAATTGCGTGCTCGCGAATCTCGACAGCTACCTCGCCTACGGCCACAACTACTGCCTCTATCTCGACCCCGGGTCACGTCGCTTCGTGTTCATCCCCTGGGATCTCGATCTCAGCCTGGCCACCTGGCCGGCGGCGGGCACGCCCGAACAGCTCGTGCGCCTCTCGATCGACCATCCGCACGCCGGTGACGACCGGCTCCTCGACCGGCTCCTGGCGATCCCGGAACACCGGGCCCGCTACCGGGCGCTCGTCGAGGAGCTCTTCTCGACGCTCTTCGAAAGCGGCCTGCTCGACCGGGAGCTCGACTCCATCGAGGCGGCGCTCAAGGAGCCGCTCGCGCTCCAGACGCTCGCCGTCGTCGACCGCGGCGAGGGAGCGGGGGCGGGGCCGTTCGGCAGCGGCCGCTTCGGCGACTCCCTCCCGCCGCGCGCCTTCGTCGAGCGGCGCGCGGCGAGCGTCCGCGCCCAGCTCGACGGCCGCGAGGAGGGCTTCGTGCCGCGCCGCATCGCCATCCCCGGGCGACGGGGCGGGTGAGGGG
>CAWUOA010000401.1:0-3357 GCA_963923225.1 uncultured Planctomycetaceae bacterium | reverse complement strand
GGTACTCCGGGTGGTCCGCCGAGCTCCGGTGGCTATCCGCCGCCGGGCACTCCAGGGCCGACGCCCGGCGCGGGGAGCCCGACTCCCCCCGCGCCCTGACGCGCTGGTCGATCGAGCCTGACCCGCTCGCCGAGGCGACGGGGCGTTTCCGACGTTCCGTCGGCTGGCAGGGGGGCTGTCGGCTGGATCGGGCGGCCGCGGTACGCGATTTCTACGAGCCTGGCGGGAACCTCCGCGGGCAATGTATCCGACGCCGGGATGCCCGGGCGAGTCGCTGGCAAGGAATGCGTGTCGCGCGCGCGGCCGAACCGCGCCAGTCGCTTTTAGCCCGCTGTTTTCCGCCTGGCCAGCCGATGAGGGTGTAGTGTTCTTCGATCAGGCGACATGTGGGTCTCATCATCCATCTGGGGGGGGCGCAAGGCGTGCGCCAGGTTCCGATCAACGATTTGCGTGCGACCAACCTCCCCCTCCACGACTCGCTGGGCGTCGCGTTTCGAGACGTCCTCGATTCGGGCTGGTTCCTGGAAGGGCCCCAGGCGTCGGCGTTTGAACGAGAGTTCGCGGCGTACGTCGGCTGTCCCCACGGGGTCGCCGTAGGCAACGGTACGGACGCGCTCGAACTCGCGCTCCGCGCGGCCGGCGTCGCGGCAGGCGACGAGGTCGTCACGGTGGCAAACGCCGGCGGGTATTCGACGATCGCCTGCATCGCCATCGGCGCCGTTCCCCATTACGCCGACATCGACCCGGACTCGCTGCTCCTGGACGTCGCGCGGCTTCCCGAGTGTCTGAACGCGCGGACGCGGGCGGTGGTCGTCACCCATCTCTACGGCCGCGTCGTCGACGTCGACAGGGTGCGCGACGTGGTCGGCCCCGGAATCGCCATCATCGAGGACTGCGCCCAGGCGCACGGCGCGGCGCTGCGGGGCCGGAGGGTCGGGTCGCTGGGCGACGTCGCGGCCTTCAGTTTCTATCCCACCAAGAATCTCGGTGCCCTCGGCGACGCCGGCATGCTCCTCACCGGCAGCGAGGAGATACTTCGTTCGGCCCGGGCCCTCAAGCAGTACGGGTGGTCATCCCGGTACCACGTCGGGGTTCCGCACGGGAGGAACTCACGGATGGACGAAGTCCAGGCGGCCGTGTTGAGGGTGAAACTCCCGCGTCTGGACGAATGGAACGCCGATCGCCGGCGGCTCGCGGGGGCCTGGAACGCGGCGCTCGCGGGGGGGGCTTTCCGCTGCTTTCACGGCAACCACGAGGGGAACGTCCATCATCTGCACGTCGTCCGTCACCGGGATCGCGACGGGGTGCGGGCGCGGCTGGAGTCGCTCGGGGTCGCCACCACGATCCATTATCCGGTGCTCGACTGCGACCAGCCCGGGCTCGCAGGGCTGCCGATGGCTTCAGCCGACCTTCGGGAGAGCAGGGCGGCGGTGGCCGAGATCCTCACGCTCCCCTGCTTTCCCGGACTGGGCGGAGCCGACGAGACGCGGATGCTCGGGGCCCTCGAGTCGGTGAGGTCGTCATGATCGCGTTTTCGATCGTCATCCCCGTGTATCGCAACGAGGGCAACATCCCCTCGCTCCTCGAGCGGCTCGCGTCGCTCCGAGCGGAAGTGCCGGAGCCGGCCGAGGTGGTGTTCGTGATCGACGGAAGCCCGGACCGGTCGGAGGAGATGCTCCTCGCCTCGCTCGCGTCGCAGTCCTTTCCGTCGCAGTTGATCACGCTTTCGCGAAACTTCGGATCCTTCAGCGCCATTCGCGCCGGGCTCGAGGCCGCCCGTGGCGAGGCCTATGGAGTGATCGCAGCCGACCTCCAGGAGCCGCCGGAACTGCTGCCGGCCTTCGCCAGGGAGTTGCTCGCGGACACCTGTGACGTGTGCGTGGGGACGCGGGCCCTCCGCCACGACACCGCCTCGTCGCGAAGAGCGAGCACGCTTTTTTGGTGGCTCTACCGCCGGCTCGTCCAGCCGCAGATGCCGGCAGGCGGCCTCGACGTCTTCGGCTGCAACCGGAAGGTACGTGACGTGCTCCTTTCGCTCACCGAGGCCAACAGCTCGCTCGTCGGGGAATTGATCTGGATGGGATTCCGCCGCAAGGAAATTGCCTACGACCGACAGGAACGGCTCGTCGGCAAGAGCGCGTGGACCTTCCGCCGCAAGTGGAAGTACATGGCCGATTCGATCTTTTCGTTCACCGACCTGCCGATCCGCCTGCTCACGGCCATCGGGTTGGCAGGCGCCGCCGTCGTCCTCGCCGCCGGCATCGTGATCCTGGCGTTCTGGGCCTGCGGCGCGGTGCCCGTGCCGGGCTACGCGCCGATCATGCTGGCGATCCTGTTCGTCGGATTCACCAACCTCCTCGGCCTCGGTGTCGTCGGCAACTACGTGTGGCGCGGCTACGAGAACTCGAAGCACCGTCCGCTGCACATCGTCCGGGACCGCCGGACATTTCCCCGGGAGGACACCGAGCGGTGAGCCACTTCCAACACTCACACGCCCTCGTCGAATCGACGGCGATCGGGGAGGGCACTCGCGTGTGGGCCTTCACCCACATCCTGCCCGGCGCCGTCGTCGGGCGCGACTGCAATCTCTGCGACCACGTCTTCGTCGAAAACGACGTCCGTATCGGTGACCGCGTCACGGTGAAGTGCGGCGTGCAGTTGTGGGACGGCGTGACGCTCGAGAACGACGTCTTCATCGGGCCGAACGTCACGTTCACCAACGACAAGTACGTCCGCAGTCGCGTCCGCCCCGAACGGTTCGCCCGCACCGTCGTGAAGCAGGGCGCGAGCCTCGGCGCCAATGCCACGATCCTGCCGGGTGTCGTCGTGGGGTGTCACGCGATGGTCGGCGCGGGGGCGGTGGTGACGAGGGACGTGCCGGATTACGCCAAGGTCGTCGGCAATCCGGCCCGGATCACCGGCTATGTCGACCGGAGCGGCCGGCCCGTCGAACGCGACGCCGACGCGGTCGCGAGCGACGTTCGCTCGCTTTCCGACGGGGAGCCCTTCCTGAGGACGTCGCTCGGTATCGGCGACGCCTATCTCGCGTCGTGGCCGGTGCGTCGGGATCTGCGCGGCTCGTTGATCGCCGTGGAGCTGGAGGAATCGCTCCCCTTCGAGGTACGGCGGCTGTTCTTCGTCTACGGGGTGCCGAGCGTGCACGTTCGGGGCGCGCACAGCCACCGCACGTGCCACCAGTTCCTGATCTGCGTCTCCGGAAGCGTGTCGGTGCTCCTCGACGACGGCTCGAAACAGACGTCGGTGCCGCTCGGGGATCCGCAGCACGGCGTCTACGTCCCGCCGTTGATCTGGTCGGTCCAGTACAAACACTCGACCGACGCCAGGCTCCTCGTCCTC
>CAWUOA010000400.1:0-3358 GCA_963923225.1 uncultured Planctomycetaceae bacterium | reverse complement strand
CCCCCGCCTCCACCAGCCGACGGGCCATCAGGAGGCTCGTGCCGTTGATCGTGTGTCCGTAGAGATCCCTGACCTGCTCCGGCTCGCGGTGGATGTCGAAGGCGCCGGCGGTGCCCGAGGCGGAGAGGAGATCGAAGGTGCGCTGCTGCTGGCGCGTGTAGTCGCCGATCGACGCCTCGTGGTCGAGCCTGCGGCGCATCCCGTCGAGGCCGTCGAGGAGCCCGCGCCGGTCGGCCAGACGCGCGGCGCCGGCGGCGTCGAACGACAGGTCGGGGACGACGAACCGCATCGGCTCGGCGAAGGTCCCCTCGAGGAAGAAGGGATCGTGCTCGGGGCCGAGCTTCCCGGCGAACTGGCCCGGCCGCGTGTAGGGGGGCTTGCTCGGCCGGTAGGGGAGCGTGAAGGTCTGCGGCAGCGACGGATGGAGCGGCCGCCTCGATCCGGCCACGCACCCCATCGACGGCCAGTCGTCCCCCATGGGACGGCGGTCGTTGCCCATCGTGCGGAAGGTCTGGTCGGGGGCGTGGCCGGTGAGGTTGTAGTAGTAGCCGGCGTGGTGGTCGCCCGTCGCCCGCCCGCCGTCGGTGACGCCGTGGACGAGCGCGAGTGAGTGCCCCTGCCGGGCCGTGAGGGGGAGGTGCTCGCAGATCGCCAGGCCCGGGGCCGTCGTCGCCACCGGGCGGAAGTCGCCGCGGTACTCGAGCGGCGCCTCCGGCTTCATGTCCCACATGTCGACGTGGGAGGAGCCGCCGCAGAGGAAGAAGAGGATCGTCGACTTGGCCCGGGCCGAGCCGGTCGCCGCGGCGACGGCAGGGCCCGCGCCGAGCGCCGCCAGCCCCGTCCCCGACGCGCGGAGGAGCGTCCGCCTCGCGAAACGTCCGGGAAAGATCGGTCTGCCCGCCTGTCGATCGCCCATGTCACCCCTCCTGCGGCCTCCCGGGCCGCCACGCTCCATCCCCGAAGGATACCCCCCGAAGGGCGGCGGCGGGAGAGCGGCGCGGACCGCTCAGGGCATCTCCACCACCGCCTTGATCACGCCGCTGGCCGGATCGAGCAGCGACGGAAACGTGGCGATCGTCTCGGCGAAGGGGATGCGGTGGGTGATCCAGGGGGCGGTGTCGATCTTCCCCGCGCCAATGAGGGCGATGATCCGGGCGAAGTCGGCGGAGAGGGCGTTGCGGCTGGCGAGGATCGTCAGCTCGCGGCGGTGCATCACCGGGGCATGGGGGAAGGTCACCTCCGCCTGCGTGATGCCGACGTACACGAGCCTCCCCCCGAAGGCACAGAAGCCGAGCGCCTGCCCCATGCTCGCGGCGCTGCCGGTGGCGTCGACCACCACCTCGCACAAGCGGCCTCCGGTCAGGGCGCGAACCGCCTCGACTTCACAATCGCCCCCGGCCACCAGGACCGTGTCGGCGATCCCCATCCGCGACCGGACGAAGTCGAGCCGCGCGGCGACCCGGTCCATGACGATCACCCGGGCGCCGGAGAGCTTCGCGAACTCGACGGCCGAAAGGCCGATGGGCCCGGCGCCGATGACCAGCACCGTCTCCGCCGCGGTGGGCCGGCCGCGGTCGATGGCGTGGCAGCCGATGGCGAGGGTCTCCACCAGGGCGTTCTGCTCGTGCGACAGCGTGGGGGAGCGGTGGAGCTTCCGGGCCGGCACGGTGAACAGGCTCCTCAGCCCGCCGTCGCAGTGGACGCCGAGCGTCTGGTGGTGCTCGCAGCAGTTGGTGAGGCCGCGCGTGCAGGAGTGGCAGCGCTGGCAATTGATGTACGGCTCGACGCAGCAGCGGTCGCCGGCCGCGACGTTCGTCACACCGGCGCCGACGGCGACCACCTCGACGCCGAGTTCGTGGCCCGGGATGCGCGGGTAGCTGAAGTAGGGCATCTTGCCGAGGAAGCCGCCGTAGTCGGTGCCGCAGATGCCGACGGCGCGGACGCGGACCACCGCCTCCCCCGCGCCGGGGGCGCCCGGCTCGGCCACCTCGACGACGCGGAACGACCCCGGCTTCTCGAGCTCGAGCGCTTCCATGACGGCTCCTCCCGCGGTCGACCCGCTCACTCCGTGTCCAGTCCGTACATCCGCACCGCGTTGCCCCCGCGGATCGCCTCCCGCTCGTCGGGCGAGAGCCGCGCCAGGAAGTCGTCGACGATGCCCACGACGTCGGCGTACTCCGCCGAGAGCGTGCACACCGGCCAGTCGCTGCCGAACATGAGCCTGCGCGGCGAGAAGGCCTCGAGCGCCGTCTCCATGTAGGGGACGAAGTCGGCCCGCTTCCACTTCCCCCACGCCGCCTCGGTGACCATCCCCGAAAGCTTGCAGGTCACGTTCGGCGCGGCGGCCAGGGCCGCGAGATCGGCCCGCCAGGGGTCGAAGAGACGCTCGGATATCCTCGGCTTGGCGAGGTGGTCGAGGACGAACGGCTGCTCGGGGAAGCGGCGGACGAGCTCCGCCGCCGCCGGGAGCTGCACGGGATAGAGGAGAAGGTCGTAGACCAGCCCGTGGCGGGCGAGACGGCCGATGCCGCGGCCGAAGGCCTCCCCCAGGAGGAAGCGCGGATCGGGCTCGTCCTGGACGACGTGCCGCACGCCGACGAACTTCGGCCGCGCCGCGAGCGCCTCGAGCTGCCGGTCGACCTCGTCGCTCCGCAGGTCGACCCAGCCGACGACGCCGCGGACGAGCGGGGAAGCGTCGGCGAGCTCGAGCAGCCAGCGGCTCTCCTCGAGCGACTGGCGGGCCTGCACGGCGACGGTGCCGCCGATCCCCGCCGCCGCCGCAAGCGCCCCGAGGTCGGCCGGCAGGTGGTCGCGGGCCAGCCGCTCCATCCCCGCGCCGATCCAGGGATACTCCTCCGCGGAGTAGTTCCAGAAGTGCTGGTGGGCGTCGATGCGCATCGCCGGAGTCTCCGGAGGGCCGCGGTCAGTTGTTCTCGGGGAGCCCCTCGACGTGGCCGACGTTCTTCACCGGCGCGAAGATCCGCTGCACGTCGGCCAGGAGCGCCCGGTCGAGCGGCTCCGCGGCCCAGCGGGCCCAGTCGCGGATGTTGGCGGGGTTGGCGCTGCCGGCGATCGTCGTCGCCACGCGCGGATCCTCGAGGGCGAACTGGAGCGCCAGCTTCGCGATCGGCGTGCCCCGCTCGCGGCACAGCGCCGCCGCCTCCCGGGCCGCCGCCTTCACGGCCTCCGGCTCCTTGAGCCAGGCCGGCAGGGGCGCGTCGGTGAGGAGGCGGGCGCTGAACGGGCCGGCGTTCATCACGCCGATTCCCCGCTCCGTCAGCCAGGGAATCGTCTCGTCGGCGAAGCGGGTGTTCTGCAGCGTGTACTGGTTGTAGTTGAGGACGCAGTCGACGTCGGC
>CAWUOA010000399.1:0-3360 GCA_963923225.1 uncultured Planctomycetaceae bacterium | reverse complement strand
GGTGTACTTGCAGGCGAAACAGGGCTCGGCGACGACGTGGGCCATGGGCTGGACATCTCCGGATGACGGATGGTCGGGGGAACGGGTTTCGTGGGAAACCCGGGTCCTGAGAAATTGGGCCGGTTGCGCGGAATCGTAGGTCCGAGCTCCGAGCCTGTCAACGAATCAGCCATCGGCTTTTCGCAGCCTGTTCCGTGAATCGACACCGGCCCGTCTTGGTGACCGGCGAAGGGCAGCCGTATGATCGATTCCGGAGGGGGCGAAGCGGCTCGTCGGCGAGCCCTTCCCTGCCCCGCTTCCCCCCGATCGGCTCCGTCCCTGCCGGCGACCGGGGGGCCCCCTGCCCCGCCCCGCGGAGACGCCGAGATGCGCGACCCGAAACCGCGGGCTGGGGACGGCGACCCCGGGAGGTCGGACGCCGATGACCGGGCGCTCGTCCAGGCCTGCCTCGCCGGCACCCCCGGAGCGTGGGACGCGTTCGTGGGGCGTTTCGCCGGGCTCTTCCGGCACGTCGTCGACAGGACCTGCAGCCAGCGGCGTCTGGCGCTGTCGGCGACCGACCGCGACGACGTGGTGGCGGAGATCCTCGTCGAACTCCTCAAGGGAGATGCAGGCACGCTGCGGGCATGGGCCGGCCGGGCGAGCCTCCCGTCCTATCTCACCGTCGTCGCCCGCCGCACGGCCGTCCGGATGACGGCACACTCCGCCGCCGCGGCCCCCCGTCCGGCGGAGCCGGCGCCGCATGCCGGCGGGGATCGCGCCGAAGAACGCCGCCATGCCGACCGGGAGGAGGTCGAGCGCCTCATCGCCCGACTCGACCCCGCCGAGGCACGGCTCATCCGCCTCCACCACCTCGAGGGGCGCAGCTACGGCGAGATCAGTCGCATCACCGGTCTTCCGCTGGGCTCGATCGGCCCGGCGCTGTCGAAAGCGCGGCAGCGGATGCGGGCCGGTGCGCCGGCGTCGGCCGGGGAAGCGGAATCCGCCGGCGGCGCGTCCTCGCCCGGCTGAGCGATCGGCGTCCCCGCGGGCCCCTGCCCGGGGAGACCGGCCCCCCCGATCGGCCGCGCGTCAGCGTGGGAACGCCGGCGGGCTCGGCAGACCGCCCGCAGGAGGCAGTGCCGACGGGGGCGGCGCCGAAGGAGTGGCGAACGGAGCCGGGCTCGGAGCGGGAGCGGCTGGCGGCGCGATCGGCGCACCGGCGGCCGGGGAGGGTCCGCTGATCACCACCGACGGGTCGGCCAGGTCGATCGGCTTGTAGCCCTCGTAGGACGGCATCTGCCACAACTGGCCCGGGTCGGCCGGCGGCATGTTGGTCGTGATCGAGGAGAGTTCCAACTGGAACTCCACCCCGGACGCCGGCCATGACACCTCCACCGACCGCGGCAGCGCGGCGCCGCTGGGGGGATCGACCCGGTGCTGCGTGGTGCGGACGCTCGCCAGACGCTCTCCGGAGGCGGTGAACAGATGCTGCTCGAGGACCAGGCCGGTCGTGCCGTCGATGATCGTCGATTTCGCCACCTCGCCGTCGGGGCCGGCGAGGCGGGAGCGCACCTCGAGGCGGCCGTCGGCGAGCGGGAACGGCCCGTCGTGACGGTCCTCGGGGCGGAACGTGACCAGTCCGAGGAGCTCCGGCATCCAGTCGGCGCGGAGCGGGATCAGCTTCCGCGCCGACGAGCGGCCGTAGTCGTCGTGGCGGCAGAACAGCGTGACCGGCGGCTCGTGGCGGCGGATCCACAGCCAGAACAGCTCGTCGTTGCTGCCGATGTCGAGCTCGCCGCCGGTGATCGCCGTCTGGGCGCGGAGGCGGAAGCGCCGCGGCGGCTCGCAGGCGACCTGCGCCGAGAGACGGGGCACGCCCGGCGCGGAGAGCACCGCCTGCGGCGCCATCAGGCTCCGCACGCGACGGGTGTTGTCGTGGACGGTGTCGATGACCTGCTGGAGCGTGGGCTGCGGCGGGAGCGTCCGCGGGAGCGGCATCACCCCCACCTGATAGCCGCGCAGGCTCCCGGGGCAGGATGCCCCCGTGGAGGCCACGGCGAGCACGGCCAGCGCGAGGAGCACGGCGCGCGACGGCACCCGACCGGGACGGCGGGCACGGGGCTCGATCCTCGCGGCGACGACGGCGTTCATGCAGCCTCCCCGCTCCACAGGAGCGCCGCCAGCCGGGTCTCGGTCTCCTTCGCCGTTCCGGGCCCCGGCGGCGCGACGGTGACGACGTACTCGCAGTCCCGTTTGCGGCAGCCGAGGCGGAGCCGGCCGTCGTCGGCTCCCTCGCCGGACGGATCGAGGAACCGCAGCACCCTTCGGCGCACCAACTCCAGCGCCAGCAGGTAGCGCAGCGTCTCCTCGGCGGGATCGGCGCCGAGCTGCTCGACGAGGTCGAGGAGCGTCTCGGAAGGGGCCAGGACGTTGCCGGCGGCGTCGGGCCGGGGATACGTGCAGCGCCACCAGGCGAGGCACTTCTCCGGCGGACCGGTCCACGACGCGGCCCCCACGTCGACGCGGAGGAGCCCCTCGGGCGATCGCACGAGCGTCGACACCAGGGCGTCCCCGGGGAGGAAGGGGCGTCCGGTGCGGCTGCACTGCGGCTGCGGGCGGTGGATCTTCGTGTCCATCGCGGACCGTGAGGGGGGGCGGGGATCCGGGGAGCGCACGACGGGGACTTGTAGGGATCGCCCCCCGGACAGGACAACCGCACCACGGCCGTGAGCACCGGGCGGCCGTCCCACGGACGGGCTCGCTCGGCAGGCGGGGCAGCCTGCGGGGCCTGGAGAGGAGTCCGACGCCCTGCCTGGGCTTCGTCCCCTCGGTCCGTCCTCTCAGGCGGAAGCCCCGAGGAGCCGGTCGACCACCTCGACGATGCCTCCCGAGTCATGGTCGGCGACGACGAGGTCGGCCGCGGCCTTCACTGCGTCGACGGCATTGCCCATCGCCACGCCGAGCCCGGCGCCGCGGATCATCGGGAGGTCGTTGAGGTCGTCCCCCACGGCGCAGATCTCCGCCGCGGCGATCCCCGCGGCCTCGGCGATCCCCATCACGCCGCTCCACTTCGTCACGCCGTGCGGGGCGATCTCGCACATCCAGTCGCGGTACCGCGGGCTGCGGATGACGTGGAGCGAGAGGGCGCCGGGGCAGGCCTCGTCGAGCGCCCGCTCGAGGTCGAGCATCGCCTCCCGGGAGCCCATCGTGAAGCCGGCGAACACCCCCTCCGGCGGGCGGCGATGGAGGTCGGGGTCGAGTCGCGCGAGGTGGCGGTTGCGGGCGAGGTATTCGGCCACCCCGGGCTCGCCCCCGCCCGGATCGGGGAGGCGGACGCAGTGGAAGTCGAATCCCTCGGCGAAGGAGTCGGTGTAGAGG
>CAWUOA010000398.1:0-3368 GCA_963923225.1 uncultured Planctomycetaceae bacterium | reverse complement strand
ATCCACCACCCGTCGGAGCGGGTGGGGGGATCCACCGCCCCACGGGGCGATCGGGCGAGTCCCATCTCCCGCAGGGACGGGAGGACGATGAGAAACGGAAGCAGTCGCAGGAGGGGGGGCCCCGCCGGGGCCCCCCTGCCCCATGGCCCAACAGCGTGACTTCTACGAGGTCCTCGGGGTCGAGCGGACCGCGACGTCGGCGCAGATTTCCGAGTCGTACCGGAAACTCGCGATCCGCTTCCATCCCGACAAGAACCCCGGCAACCAGGAGGCGTCGGACCGCTTCAAGGAGGCGGCCCGCGCTTTCGAGGTGCTCTCCGACGACGCGCTCCGCGCCCGCTACGACCGCTACGGTCACGCCGGCCTCCAGGGAGGCGGGACCCACGAGTTCAACGACATCTCGGACATCTTCGAGGCCTTCGGCGACATCTTCGGCGGAGGGATGTTCGGCGGCGACCCGCGGCGCCGGGCGAACCGGCCCCGCCAGGGGGGCGACGTCTTCTGCACCCTCCCCATGACGCTCCTCGAGGCGGCCCGCGGCGCCTCGAAGACCGTGGCCTTCACCCGCCACGAGTCCTGCGAGTCCTGCGACGCCACCGGCGCGAAGAAGGGCACCAAGCCGGTGCCGTGCGAGTACTGCGGCGGCCGCGGCCAGGTGGTGCAGTCGGCGGGGGTGTTCCGCCTCCAGACCACCTGCCCC
This sequence comes from uncultured Planctomycetaceae bacterium, assembly GCA_963923225.1. Taxonomy (GTDB): domain Bacteria; phylum Planctomycetota; class Planctomycetia; order Pirellulales; family UBA1268; genus QWOP01. Next base: position 2,668 of record CAWUOA010000398.1, on the reverse strand, counting down.
GCCTGCCGCGGCGCGGGCTCCGTGATCAAGGACAAGTGCCCCGACTGCGCGGGCGAAGGCGTGGTCGAAGCCCGCGTCGAGCGGAAGGTGACGATCCCCGCGGGCGTCGACAACGACGTGCGGGTGCGTCTCGCCGGTGAGGGGGAGCCGGGGGCCAACGGCGGACCCCCGGGCGACTGCTACTGCGTCATCGAGGTCGAGGCCCATCCGTTTCTCGAGCGGCACGGCCGCGACCTCCACTGCGAGGTGCCGGTGACCTTCAGCCAGGCGGCCCTGGGAGCGACCGTCGAGGTGCCCACGCTCGAAGGCCCCAAGCCGCTGCAGGTGGCCCGCGGCACCCAGCCGGGCGACGTGATCCGCGTCCGCGGGCTGGGGATGCCCGAGGTGCGCGGCCGCGGCGTCGGCGATCTGAACGTCCACGTCCACGTCGAGGTGCCCAAACAGCTCACGCCGCGGGCCGAGCAACTCCTTCGCGAACTGGCCGCGGAGGAGCACGCGTCGGTCAGCCCGAAGCGGTCGAGTTTCTTCAGCCGCCTGGCCGAGTATTTTCATCCCAAGGAATCCTCCGCGGACCACCCCGAGGAGACAGCGCCCGAGCGCGAGGAGAAACGATGAGCCCCGTTCCACCGGCCGACTTTCCCGACGACGCTCCCGAGGCATCGGACGGGCCGGGGCCCCTTCCCGGCGCCGATGCCGCGGCGGACGCCGAGGCCCGTCTCCGCGAGACGGAGGACCGACTCCTCCGCACCCAGGCCGAGCTCGAGAACTACCGCAAGCGCGCCCAGCGCGAGTTCGACGAGGCGCGGCGCTACCGCGAGATCGACCTCCTCCGCGACCTGCTTCCGGTCCTCGACAACGTGGAACGGGCCCTCGATGCGGCCGCGAAGACGGCCGACGTGGAGAGCCTCGTCTCCGGATTCCGCATGACGGCCCAGCAGATCGAGAAGCTCCTCCTCATCCACGGCTGCAAGCCGATCGAGACGGAAGGGCAGCCCTTCGACCCCACCGTCCACGAGGCCATCCTCCAGCAGCCGGTGGCCGGCACGCCGCCGGGCACCGTGGTGGGGGTGGCGACGAAGGGCTATCGGCTCCACGACCGTGTCGTCCGTCCCGCCCAGGTGATCGTCTCGAAGGAGGTCTGAAGCGATGCCGACCTATGACTACGTCTGCGACGGCTGCGGCCACGCGTTCGAGCTGTTCCAGTCGATGACCGACGACCCGAAGAAGACCTGCCCGGAGTGCAAGAAGAAGAAGCTGCGCCGGCTCATCGGGGCCGGCGGGGCGATCGTCTTCAAGGGCTCCGGCTTCTACCAGACCGACTACCGCAGCGAGTCCTACAAGAAGGGCGCCGCCGCCGACTCGGGCCCGAAGCCCTCCGAGGGGGGCAAGTCGTCGGGCGAGAAGTCGGGCGGGTCGGGCGGCAAGGACTGACCGGCTTCCGGAGCGCCGTCGCCATGCCACGCTGTCCCGTCTGTGACGCTCCGGTGAATCTCGACGCCACCGCCACGCCCCCCTTCTGCGGCGAGCGGTGTCGCTTGGTCGACCTCGGCCGCTGGCTCGACGAGTCGTACGCCGTCCCGGAGAAGCCGCGCGACGACGAGGAGGACGGTGACGGCGAGGGGATCTCTCCGCCGGGGGGCGTCGGCGAGGGCGACGACTGCTGATCCAGCGGCCGGCGTGGGCCGATCGGGACCGGGGCGGTCGGGTGCGGGCGGCGGTTTGGGCTCCGTCCGATTTCCCGCAGCCCCGTATACTCCCCCCGCCATCATCGGACTGGCTCCTCCGCACCCGACCTCTCGGTGCCGGCGACCCGTCCCACCCCACCACAGGACACCAGTTCCATGTCGGGCATCCCGGACTCGCCGAGCGGCGACGCGACGCAGGGCAATGGCTTTCCGTCGGGGCAGGCCTCTCCGCTGGATCAGGCCATTCCTCAGATCCAGGGGGACGGGATCATCCACGAGATCCAGTGGAGCGACGCCCTCCCCTGGTGGCTGCTGTTCCGCGCCGCAGGCGCCGCCTTCTCCCCCACGGTGATCCTCCTGGCGGCGCTGGGGGCGCTTGCCACCTGGGCCGGGTGGACGATGGCCGACCGGCTGGGGATCGCCGATGGCAGGCCGGCGGCCAGCGCCCTCGATCTGGCCGTCACCGATGCGGTCGACGCGGCGCCCCCCGCGCCGGTGGCGCCGACGGCGCCCGCGCTCCTGGCCAGGCCCTGGGCCTTGGTGCGCGAGCAAGTGCCCGCGCCTGCCGCGGAGATCGCGCGGCTGGTCTCGATTCCGTTCCGTCCCTCCGCTTCGCTCGGCCAGATGGCCGGGGCGATCGCGCGCCTCGCCTGGTTCGTCGCGGTGTGGTCGATCCTCGGCACCGCGATCGCCCGCCAAGTGGCCCTCAAACTCGCCGGTGAGGAGAGCCCCGGGCTTTCTGGGGCGCTCTGGTTCGGCTCGCGGAAGTGGCTCTCGGCCTTCAATTCCGTCGCCTTCGTGCTGCTCGGAATCGTGCTTTTGAGCCTGCCGGGGGCGCTCCTCGGCCTGCTGATGCGCACCAACGTCGGCCTGGCGCTGGCGGGGGCGATCTGGCCGCTGGTCCTCGCCGGCGGAATCGTGCTGGCGATCCTGGCCGTCGGCGTGGTGGCGGGCTGGCCGCTGATGGTGGGCGGGGTGGGGGT
>CAWUOA010000397.1:0-3371 GCA_963923225.1 uncultured Planctomycetaceae bacterium | reverse complement strand
GAGGCTCGCGTCGAAGTTCCACTCCCGCCATTGACCGAACTCGCCCCCCATGAAGAGCAGCTTCTTGCCCGGGTGGCACCACATGTAGGCGTAGAGGAGGCGGAGATTCGCCATCTTCTGCCAGGCGTCGCCCGGCATCTGATCGAGGAGCGACCCCTTCCCGTGCACCACCTCGTCGTGGGAGAGCGGGAGGAGGAAGTTCTCGTGGAAGGCGTAGATCAGGCTGAAGGTCAGCTCGTCGTGGTGGTATTTGCGGTGGACGGGATCGTGCCGCATGTAGCGGAGGGTGTCGTTCATCCACCCCATGTTCCACTTCAGGCTGAAGCCGAGGCCGCCGAGCCAGGTGGGCCGCGAGACGCCCGGCCAGGAGGTCGACTCCTCGGCGATCGTGAGGACGCCGGAATGGTGCGCGTGGACCTGGACGTTGAACTCCTTGAGGAACTCCACCGCCTCGAGGTTCTCCCGGCCCCCGAAGCGGTTGGGAAGCCATTCCCCCTCGCGGCGGCTGTAGTCCAGGTAGAGCATGGAGGCCACCGCGTCGACGCGCAGGCCGTCGACGTGGTAGTGGTCGAGCCAGAACAGCGCGCTCGACACGAGGTAGTTGCGCACCTCGTGGCGGCCGAAGTTGAAGATCATCGTCCCCCAGTCGGGGTGCTCGCCCTGACGGGGGTCGTCGTGCTCGTAGAGCGCCGTGCCGTCGAAACGGCGCAGCCCGTGGCCGTCCTTGGGGAAGTGGGCCGGGACCCAGTCGACGATCACGCCGATCCCCGCGCGGTGGAAGGCGTCGACGAGGGACATCAGCGCCTGCGGCGGGCCGAACCGGCTGGTGGCGGCGAACAGGCCGATCGTCTGGTACCCCCAGCTGGCCGACAGCGGATGCTCGGTGGGGGGGAGGAGCTCCACGTGCGTGAAGCCGTGCTCGACGCAGTAGGGGACGAGCTCGCGCTCGAGATCGGCGTAGGAGAGCCAGCGGCCCGGGTCGTCCCCCGGCCGGCGCCAGCTCCCCAGGTGGACCTCGTAGACCGAGATCGGCGCGTCGAGGGCGTTGCGCGCGGCACGCGAGGCCATCCACGCCCCGTCGCGCCAGCGGTAGGCCTCGAGGTCGACGACGCACGAGGCGGTGCGCGGCGGAAGTTCCGCGCCGAAACCGTAGGGGTCGGCCCGTTCGCTGACGGCCCCGTCGGCCTCCACGCGGTACTTGTAGATCGTGCCGGGGCCGATCGCCGGCACGAAGGCCGCCCAGATGCCGGCGGAGCCGAGTCGCCGCATCGGGGCCCGGGCGGCGTCCCAGTCGTTGAAATCACCGACCACCGAGACGCCCGAGGCGTTCGGGGCCCAGACCGCGAAATGCACTCCCGGCACCCCCTCCTCGGTCGTCGGGTGGGCGCCGAGCTTGCGGTAGCTCTGCCAGTGGCGACCCTCGCCGAGGAGGTGGAGGTCGTAGTCGGTGATCATGGCGGCGGGGAGGGGGCGGACGCCGGGGAGGCGCGTGGCGGCGGGCTCCGGCAATCATGCCCTCCACCGGGGCGCCGGTCCACGCGGCGCGGTATGGTTCCGCGGGCCTTCGGTCGGATGGCGTCGAGGCGGTGACGGATGTGCGGGCTCGCGCGGGCGGGCGGGGAGCGGCGTCGATGGGATTCGAGCGGTTCGAGCCGGTGGAGCGGCGGCTGGTCATCGGCGGGCGGCCGGTGTCGGTGTGGCGGCCCCCGGACATGGAGTCGCTGATCGACCTGGCGGCCTTCGAGGCCGACGAGCGGATCCCCTACTGGGCCGACGTCTGGGAGTCGGCGATCGTCCTGGCGGAGGACCTCGCCGCGATGGAGGCGGAGGGCCGGACGTTCCTCGAACTCGGCTGCGGCCTCGGGCTCCCGTCGCTGGTCGCCTGCCGGTCCGGATTCCGTGCCACCGCCACCGACTACGAGGAGACCGCCCTCGAGGGGGTACGGTACGCCGCGGCCCGCAACGGGATCGAGGGGCTCGTCACGCGCGTCGTCGATTGGCGGAATCCACCGGACGACCTCGGCCTCTTCGACCTCGTCGTGGCCGCCGACGTCCTCTACGAATCGCACCACCCCGAGGCGCTCGCCGCCACGATCGCCCGCACGCTGGCTCCCGGCGGCCTGGGGCTGGTGGCCGATCCCTGCCGCCTGAAGGCCGCCGGCTTCGCCCCCGCCGCCCGGGCGCGCGGGCTCGCGGTGTCGAAGACGAGGGCCCGCCGGCCGCACGGGGCGACCGACGGGCCCTCCGTCGAGATCCATCGTGTGACGTGGCCGGCGTGAGCGGCGGCGTCAGGCGACGAGGCGCACCTCGGGCACCTCGCCGGTGATGCCGATCACGAACTCCTCGAAGATCTTCGTGTCGAGGGCGGAGGCGGTCTCCGCCTCGGGGTGGAACTGCGTCCCGATCGCCACCCAGCCCTCGACCCGGCTCTCGATCGCCTCGATGACGCCGTCCGGGGCGCGGGCCGCGACGCGGAAGGAGGCGGCCAGGTCGTCGATCGCCATGTGGTGCATCGAATTGACGCGGATCTCGCCGTCGCCGTAGACGCGCTCCATCACGGTGCCGCGCTCCACGAGGAGCGCGTGGCGGTGCGAGGCGTCGCAGGGATCCTTGTGGGGGATCGCCTTGGGAAGGTCCTCGGGGAGATGGAGGAACAGGGTGCCCCCCTCGGTGAGGTTGAGCAGTTGCATGCCGGCGCCGATGGCGAGGACCGGCATGTGCCGTTGACAGACGTGCTTGGCGAGGAGCCGGTCGAAGTCCTCGCGACGGGCGTCCATGGGGCGGACGGCGGGGTGGGGCATCCAGCCGTCGCGGCGCGGGTCGAGGTCGGCCCCGCCGACGAGCACCACTCCGTCGAGGAGGTCGAGGAGGCGCACCACGTCGTCTTCCGACGCCAGCGGGGGAAGGATCACCGGGATGCCGCCCGCCGAGGTGATGCCGTCGTAGTAGCCGGCAGCGACGAACGACAACGCGGCGTGTTCCTTGCGTGATCCGCGGTAGTCGGTGTTGATGCCGATGAGGGGCTTGGCTGCCATCGTGAGTCTCCGGAGAACCGTCAGGTGCGTGACGCCGTCGTGCCGCGGCCCGATCACGGGGTGGTCGCAAGCCGACCCCCGGAACACCGTCGTCTCCATCCCCCGCGCGAATCCCCCGTCGACCATCACCGGCGTCCGGGAGGCGGCGTGCCGCCCCCCGTTCCTCGCTCCTCGAGCGTCATCCCTGAACGCCGATGCCTTCGACCGAAGCGCCGTCGCGGCGGACGGAAGCCATCCGGGCTTCCGGGCCGGCCGTTCCACGCGGGAAAGGCCGGGCCAGTTCCGTCGTTCGAGCCGTCGCCCCGCACGCTCCCCGTCGTGGGGTTCCGTGTGGGG
>CAWUOA010000396.1:0-3372 GCA_963923225.1 uncultured Planctomycetaceae bacterium | reverse complement strand
GTAAGCAAGAGAGGCCAGACCAGGGAGAACAAAGCGATCCAGCCGACCCGCGATAACAACCGTCGGGGTGGAGCCGGCCTGCTTCGCTGCTCTGGGCCCACGCGGCACGTCGGCCCGGTGACCCTGGCCTTCACGCCCCGTCGCCGGCGGGGGCGTACTTGCGCAGGAGGCCGAGGAGGCGTTCGCGGTCGAAGGGCTTGACGATGAAGTCGAGGGCCCCCAGGCGGATGCACTCCGAGAGCTTCGACTTCTGGTCGAGGGCGCTCACCATCACCACCTTCGCCTCCGGATCGGCGGCGCGGATCGCGCGGAGCGCCTCCACGCCGTCCATCTCCGGCATCACGATGTCGAGCGTGACCAGATCCGGCCGCAGGGCGGCGTAGCGCTCCACGCACTCCTGGCCGTTGGCGGCCTCGCCCACGACCTCCCAGCCCGCCTCGCGGGCGAGATCCTTGATCCGCATCCGCATGATCAGGGCGTCGTCGGTGACGAGCAGGCGACCGGGTCGGGGGGACATCGTTCTCTCCTGGGAATCGTTCACAACGTCTCGGCCGCACACCCGACCGCCTCCACCGTCACCATGCCGGTCACCACGTCGAGCGCCATCCGCTTCCCCTTCGTGCCGCCGCAGGAGCGGGCGAGGACGGGGATGCCGAGCTCGGCGAGGATCTTCTCCACCGCGGCGAGATTCTGCTCGCCGATGAGCACGCCGCTCTGGAAGGCGAACATCTTCGCCCCGCCGACGAGCTTCGCCGACGGCCGCAGCGCCTCGCCGCCGGCCAGCTCGCGCATCCGCCTGAGCAATTCGGGGATCGCGGTGTCGGCGTACTTGCCGCAGTCGTCGCCCCGCCCCTGGGCGGCGGGGAGGACGACGTGGGCCAGCCCCGCCAGACGCAGCCGCCGGTCGTGGAGGCCGACGCCGATGCAGGAGCCGAGGAAGGTGCGGAGGACGCCGGCGTCGCGGGCCACGCCGAAGCCGGCCATCGGCACGCTGCCTGAGTGGAAGGCGCCCGGCCGGTCGTTCGGGGCGTCGGAGGGGGACACGTCAGACGCTCTCCGGGCCGGCGGTGCCCTCGACGATCCGCGCGCGGCTGACCGCGTCGGGGACGAACACGAGGCTGCAGTGGACCGGCGAGCCGTCGATGGCGAACTCGGTGCGGGTGAGGAACACCGCGTCGGAGAGCGTCGCCTGGTCGACGAGCAGCCCCTCCATGAGGGCCTCGGCGTACTCCCGGAGGAAGCTCGGCGGGGAGGGGACGATCGTCGAGCCCGACTGCGCGCCGCCGTCGGGGGCGAGCGCCGCGGCGATGGCGCCGAGGTAGGCACAGCCGACGATGTTCGCCGTCTCGAGCGTCGCCGACTCCTCGACCTCGCCCCACGCGGTGCCCGAGCCGGCGGGGCGGCCGAGGAGCAGGTCGGCGAGCGCCAGGCCCGCCGCGTCGTCGACGGCCAGGAGGAGGATGCCGGAGAGGGCTCCGCGGACCTCCATCGCGGCGCAGCACAGCGGTTCGTCATGGACGCCGAGCACGCCGCCGGCCGATTCGAGGGGCAAGAGGTCGACCTCGCGCACCCGGATCGTCGCCGGGCGGCCGATCCAGCGGGAGAGGGCCGCGGCCGCCTCGTCGGCGCCCCGTTGGAAGAGCGTGACGAGCGCCGCGCGGTGCCGGCCGTTCATGCGTGCGTCCCTGCAGCGAGGAGAGGAGCGGCGTGGCGCGGACGGCGCCCGCCGGCGAGATCGATGGCGGTGGCGACGTCGAGGAGGAGGCAGACCGAGCCGTCGCCGAGGATGCTCGCGCCACCGAGACCGCGGACGTGGCGGAAGTTGTCGTCGAGCGACTTCACGACGACGTCCTGGCTGCCGAGGAGCGCGCCGACGCGCAACCCCACCGACTTCCCCGCGGCATGGAGCACGGCGACGTCGCCGGCCTGCGGGAGACGCGTCTCCCCCTCCGACCAGCGGAAGACGTCGTGGATGTCGACCAGCGGCAGGAACTCGCCGCGGATGTCGCAGGCGTGGCGGCCGTTGACGCTCACCACCTGCGGGTCGGTGACCTTGACGATGCCGCGGATGTTCTCGATCGGCACCGCGAACACGCCGTGCGGCAGGCCGAAGAGCATGCAGCGGACGATGGCGAGGGTGAGGGGGAGGCGGATCGTGAAGGTGGTTCCCTCGCCGAGGGCGGAGTCGACGTCGATCGAGCCGCTCAGGCGGTTGATCTTCGTGCGCACGATGTCCATGCCGACGCCGCGGCCGGAGATGTCCGACACCGCCTTGGCGGTGCTGAAGCCCGGCTGCCAGATGAAGTCGACGAGCTCCTCAGGAGAGAGCCCCGCGGCCGCCTCGGCGCTGACCAGGCCCCGGGAGATCGCCCGCTCGCGGATCTTGTCGGTGTCGATGCCGCCGCCGTCGTCGGAGATGGCGATGCAGACGGAATTGCCGCGGTGGAAGGCCTCGAGGCGGAGCGTCGCCGACTCCGGCTTGCCGCGGCGGCGGCGGACGTCCGCCGGCTCGATGCCATGGTCGATGGCGTTGCGCACCAGATGCACGAGCGGATCGCCGAGCTCGTCGATCATCCGCTTGTCGAGCTCGGTCTTCTCGCCACGGATCTCCAGATCGACGCGCTTGCCGAGCTCCCGGGCGATGTCGCGGACGGATCGCTTGAAGCGGTTGAACAGCGGCGCCACCGCCACCATCCGCGTGTTGAGGACGCCGCGCTGGAGGTTGTCGGAGACGCGCGAGAGCTGGTCGATCGCCTCGAGCATGTGGTCGAAGTGGCGGCGGCCCTCCTGCCACTCCCGCGACTGGGCTTCGAGGAGCTCGAGCTGGCGCTCGAGCGAATCGAGGCGCCGTTCCCCCGCGCCGCCGGACTCGTCGCGGAGGGCGTCGAGCGACTGTCGCATGTCCTCGGCGATCGCCTGGGCGCGGGCCGCGGCCCCCGAGGCGCGGAAGGCGGGCGCGAGCTGCCGGGCGACCTGCACGAAGCGGGAGCGGTTGACGACGAGCTCGCCGGCGAGATTCATGAGGACGTCGAGGCGTTCGACGTCGACGCGGACGGTCTCGTGGATCTCGGGCTTGGCCTCCCCCTCCGGGCTCGCCGGGGCGGGCCGAGCCGCCGGCTGCTCGTCGGCCACCTCCACCCCGGCGGCGCCGTCGACGTCGGCCGCGGTGCGGATCGCCTCGGGAGCCCTGTCGGATTCGAGCCAGATCTCGATGGCGCCGCGGTCGGCCGTCGCCGCCAGACGGTCCTGCGGCGGCTCGCTGCGGGTGACGGTGCCGAGGGCCGCGAGCCGGGCGAGGACGAGCTCCGCCTTCAGTTCCGCAAGCGCCATCCCCGGAGCGAACGTCACGACGACCCGGGCCGTCCGCAGCGG
>CAWUOA010000395.1:0-3378 GCA_963923225.1 uncultured Planctomycetaceae bacterium | reverse complement strand
GCCTGCGGTCCGATCGTCCGCCTCGGTCTCCCCGACCGATTCGTGGAGCATGGCGAGCGGGGCGAGCTCCTGGCCGAGCTCGGCCTCGACACGGCCGGCATCGCCGCCGCCTGCCGGCGTCTCGCCGGGCGCGAGGCCCGTCCCCTGGCGGCGGCGGGCAACGACGCCGGCCCCTGAGCATCCACCGCCCGTGCCATCCTCGAAAGGGCCGCGGACGGTCCCCGCGGAGACGGCCATGCCCCCAGCCCAGCGACTCCGCATGGCCCCCCCGGAGCGGCTCCGGGTGGCGATCGTCAGTCCGACGACGATCGACGGGGCTTCAGGGGAGGCGGATCGGATCGAGCAGGCCCTCCGCGACCGGGGCCACGAGCCGATTCGCCGTCTCGTCGGCGGCGACGACTGGGACCACGGCGGCCTCCACGCCGGAGGCGAGGCCACGCCCGATCTGGTGATCGTCCTCGGCGGAGACGGGACGATCCTCCGCACCGCGAGGTGGATGGGGTACGACCAGATCCCGGTGATGGGGGTCAACCTCGGGAACCTCGGGTTCCTCGCCGATTTCTGCCGCGACGAGGTGGCCGACGTCCTCGACGAGATCGGCGCCGGGCGCTTCCGGCTCGTGGACCACCTGATGTTCGAGTGCGAGTTGCTCCACGACGGGGGCCCGCCCCGCCGCGAGCTGGGGCTCAACGAGACGTCGATACACGCCGGGCCGCCCTTCTCGATGATCGACATCCACCTCCACGTCGACGGCGAGCTGGCCACCACCTACCGGGCCGACGGACTGATCGTCGGCACTCCCGTCGGCTCCACCGCCTACAGCCTCTCCGCCGGCGGACCGCTGGTGCGGAAGGACCTCGACGCCTTCGTGATCACGCCCCTCAATCCCCACACGCTCACCAACCGTACCGTCGTGGACTCGGCGGCGCGCCGCTACGAGCTCTCCGTTCCCCGCCCCAACGAGGGCTCGGCCTGCGTGGTCGATGGCCGCGTGATCGCGCCGCTCCTCCCCGGCGACCGGGTGCGCGTGCGGCGTGCCGAACCCCGCTTCACCCTGGTCGAGACGCGGAACCACGGGTACTACCGCACGCTGCGGGAGAAGCTGCAGTGGACCGGCGCCCTGCGCGGCGCCGGGCCGCGGGCCTCCGACGCCCCTCCCCGCCCCGCTTCCGGAGGTACCCGATGACCCTCGCTCCGCCGACCGTCGTGACGGCCTCCCCGAGCCGCGGCCTCCCGGGCCTGGTCGCCCTCCTGGCGTGCGCGGCGCTCACCTGTGGCGTGTCCGGAGGCGCCGACGCCCCCGCGCCCGAGCCTCCGACGTGGAGGCTCGAATACCGCTTCCGCGAGGGGGAGACGGTGGTCATGGCGGTGGCCCATCGGGCCCGCACCGAGACGACGATCTCCGGCACCACCCAGTCGACCGAGACGGCGACCGACTCGACGAAGCGGTGGCGGGTGGTGGCCGTGAGCGACGAGGGACGGGCCACCATCGAACACTCCGTCGATGAGGTGACGATGACGTCGCGAACGAGCGACAAGGGCGAGGTCCGCTTCGACAGCCGTGGCGACGCGCCGCCGCCGGCGGGCTACGAAGCCGTCCGCGAAAGCCTCGGCCGCCCGTTGTCACGGGTCGTCATCGACCGGGAAGGCCGCGTCCTCTCACGAACCGACATCCGACCGAGCCCCGAGTCGTCCTCGGGCGACTTGATGGTGGTGCCGCTCCCCGACGGCCCCGTGGCGACCGGCGCCGAGTGGACCGTGCCGCAGGAGGTGGTCGTCGAGGTGCCGGGAGGCCCGCGGAAAGCGGTGAGGACCAGGCTCCGCTACCGGCTCGAGGCGGTGCGCGACGATCGGGCCACGATTTCCGTCGACACCACCGTCCTCACCCCCGTCGACGATCCACGGCTCGAGGCCCGGCTGCTCGAGCGGATCTGGGAGGGAACGATCGAGTTCGACCTCGCGTCGGGGCGGGTGGTGAGCCGCTCCACCGGCATCGACCGTCGCGTGGTCGGGTTCAGTGGGCAGGAATCGAGCGTCCGCTACCGGGCCTCGCTCGAGGAAAAGCTCCTGGAAGACCGCTGATCGACGGTTTCCACCCTTGCCTGCCGGACCCGGGGGCGGAACGCGGCTTCCGACGCCCGGGCCAGATCGCCGCCCCGGCGCCGCTCAACCCACCCGCAGCGTCTCCTCGACCCGACGGAGCGCCTCTTCGACCCCCCACTCCGCGTCGGCGAGCGTGAGCGTCGCGCCGGAGGCGAGCCAGTTGTCGACCGTCCGCTTCGCGGAAAGCACGGTGGAATGGCTGCGGCGGCCGAAATGCCGGCCGATCTCGGCCAACGCCGCGTGCGTGTGCTTGCGGGCGAGGAACATGGCGAGGATTCGCGGCTGGTTGACCCGCCGCGCCCGGCACGACGACTGCATCGCCGAAGGCTCGAGGCCGAACGCCTGGCAGACGGCCCGCTCCACGTCCGCCAGCCGCACCGCGCGGGTGCTGGATCGGACGAGATCGGCCAGGCAACTCCGGGCCATCGGCAGGTCGATCGGGATGCCGAGCATGGCGGCCGTGGCTTCGAGCCGATTGACCGCCCCGGCGAGCTCGCGGGTGTCTCGGGTCATGCATCCGGCGACGAACCGCACGACCTCGTCGGGAAGCGCGAGGCCCCGACGACCGGCCAGGGCGGCGACGATGCCGCGCCGCGTCGTCTCGTCGGGCGGTTGGATCCTCACCGCCATCCCACCGCGGAGCCGCGTGAGGAACTCCTCGCCGAGCTCGCCGAGGGCCTCGACTTCCCGATCGGCCGAGAAGACGACCTGTTTTCCCGACCGATGGAGGGCGTCGAGCGTGTGGAGCAGCTCGGAGACGGTGGCCTTCTTCCCGGCGAAGAAGTGGATGTCGTCGACGACGAGAAGATCGGCGCCGCGCAGCGAGCGGCGGAAACCGGGCAGCCCACGCTTGCCGTGCAGGGCCTCGAGGAAGGTGGTGGTGAACTGCTCCGCCGACACCGTCACCACTCCGGCCCGGGGGTGGGCCTCGCGGACGCGTCGGCCGATGCCCTCGAGCAGATGCGTCTTCCCCACCCCCGACGGTCCGTGGAGGAGGAGCGGCGACATGGCACCGGGACGCGCGGCGGCCATTTCGACCGCGGCGAGCGCCATGCGATTGCCATCGCCGACGACGAAGCCTTCGAGCGAGAGCGGAGCCCGCCCCCCGACGGGGGCCGCCGGGGCCGCGACGGACACCGGCCGGGGCACGAGCGCCGTCGGACTCGGGGACCTGCCGGCCGGGGGAACGGGAGGGGAAGCGGAGGCGGAGGCGGGAAAGGGAGCGGAAGGAATCGGCTGCGGCACCTGGCGTCGGCCCCGACGGGCGGGGAGGAC
>CAWUOA010000394.1:0-3385 GCA_963923225.1 uncultured Planctomycetaceae bacterium | reverse complement strand
CCGTGCGGCACGCCGGCCTCGTCCCGGGCTCCAGCGGCTTCCCGGCCGGCCCGATCGCCGGCATCCGACGCGGGGAAGAGCGCGTCGAGGCGGGCCTCGGCCCGGAGCCGATCGGTGAAGGAGAACGTGCCCGCCCCGGTCATGACGCGGAGCGTCCGGCCCGTCTCCTCGTCGTTCACCCCATGCCCACGCAGGCACTCCGCCAGGCCGTCGATCATCGCCTCCGGTTCCGCGAGGGGCGTGGCGTTGTATTCCCGGACGAAGAAGGCTTCGAGGCGGTCGAGGAGACGCTCTCCCTCCGGCCCGAACTCCCCGGGCGCCTTGCGGAGTCGCGTCCAGCCCTCCAGCAGTTCGAGCGGTTCGTCCCCCGGAGCCGGCGGTGGCTCCTGGAACAGGCCAGGCGGGATCTCGATCCCGCGGGGAGCGGCGACGGGCCCCGATTGGACGGCGTCGGCCCCGGTTTCTCCCGGCGGTGACGGCGGTGCCGCCGCAGCCCATCCGGAGAGCGCGACTCCCAGCGCGAGCCATCTCCACCGCGCGACTCGGCCATGGATTCGTCGCATCGCATCGCCCCCCTCGCGCGAATGGTACCACGGCCGTCGATGCGAGGCCGGGGGAAGGGCGCGGCCGAGCCCCTCACCGCCCGCGCAGGATCGACAGCGGCACGCGCGAGCGGGGGTCCTGGCGGTAGCTCGCGGCGAGGAGGTCGTAGAGATCGGCGTCGTGGCGCGAGAGCAGGTGCGGGTCCTGGAAGAAGCACTCGCTCGCCACGGCGAAGAACTCGACCGGATCCTCCGCGGCGTAGTCGTCGAGGGCCACGTTCCGCCCCTCGTCGAGCGCCTCCTCGAAGCGCTCGCGGCAGGCCGCGAGGCGCATCCGCCAGGCCGGGGCGTCGATGCCCGCCGGCAGCGGAGGCAGGCCGTCGAAGGTGCCGTCGAGGACGTCGACGAGATGGGCGAACTCGTGGATCACCACCGAGCGGGCGCCGTCCTGGAGCCGGCCTCCGCGGCGGGCCGCCCGCCAGGAGAGCATCACGCTCCCCTCGTTCCAGGCCTGGCCGAGGCGGCGCTCGCGCCACTCCAGGCTCGCCCCCCCCTCGAGCGCCACCGCCTTCTTCCCCGACCAGTCGCCCGGCCAGACGAGGATCGAGCGGAGCCGGTCGAAGTGCTCGTGCGGGAAGCCGAGCGCCACGAGCCCCGCCTGGCCGGCGATCGAGAGCCGGACCTCGTCGTCGATCGCCTGGCCGTCGCAGCCCTCGAAGCGCTTCTCGTCGAGAAACACCGCGATCCACTCGCGCCACGCCGCGGCGTCGGCGGGAGCGAGCCAGGTCCCCTGACGGCAGACGCCCAGCAGCGTCTCCTCGACGGCCGTGGAGAACGGCCGGCGGGCCACCCTCAGGCGGCGGCGCGCTCGCAGCCATGAAAAGAGCATGGGCGGAGTCGGCCCGTCACGCCCCCGGGCTCAGGGCCGGGGGACGTTCGGGAGGATCTCGAACTTGTAGAGGTTGAGATTCAGCGCCAGGAAGATGCAGCCGATCGCCAGGGCGATGAACGAGAGCACGAGCATCGCCGTGTAGACGTTCATCGGCGGGCGGGTGGAATCGCTGGCCATGGCTGTCGAGGCTCCTCGGGTCCCCGTCGGGCGGGGCCGGATGCCCCCGGAAGGGGGCGGGTGGTGCTCGGTGGGACGGGTTCGGTGGTCGGGTTCGGTGACGGGCCGCTGACAGCCGCTCAGGCCCGCAGGCGGGTGGCGACGCGGTCGCCGCGCTGGATCGGGCCGCGGATGAAGTCGCGGAGGATCACCGCCACCGCCTTGTCCGGCTTGATGCTCACGACGCGGACGCGGCCGAGGTACTGGTCGTTGCGCCACACGTCGAGCTCGTGGCCGGCCTGGATGCCGTCGTCGCCGCCGAGCGAGAGCTCGATGGAGTCGTCGACCACGTTGGTGACGACGCCGTCGATCCGCGGCACGGCGTCGCGCGGGAGGTTGTCGATCGACAGCCCGCTCTGCTGGAGGAGGAGGCGGGCGTTGGCGACCTGCTTCTCGAGCTGGGCCTTCCGCTCGCTGGCGATCGAGAGGAACGACTCCTTCTCGTGGAGCTCCGAGGCGATCTTGGCGGCGCGATCCACCTGCTCGTCGACCTTGTCCTGCTGCGTCCGCACCTCGGCGCGAAGGTCGGCGACGACCTTGGCGGCCGCCTCGAGCTCGAGGCGGGCGGCGGCGAGCTCGGCCTGGGCCTTCTCGCGCTCCAGCTCCCGGGTCTCCTTCTCCTTGCGGAGCACCTCGAGGTCCTTGTTCTTCTCCTCGAGCGCGGTCTGGATCTTGGCCACCACCTGGTCGCGGGCCGCCTCGGAGGCCGCCACCTCGCCCTGGAGCTTGCTGATCTCTGCGGCGAGCGTGGCCCGCTCCTTCTTCGCCTCCTCGAGCTGCGCCTTGTAGCCGAGCGACTTGCCGGCCTGCACCTGCTCGCGGGTGCGCATGATCTCGTCGCGCCAGTTGGTGTGCGTCGAGTAGAGGGCGACCGCGAAGCTCATGAACACGAGGCTCATGACGAACAGCGCGAACACGAAGATCTTGCCGATGGTGTTCATGGCGTGCCTGCGGCGCCTCCTCATCCGGGAGCCTCGGGCGCGGGCTCCCCCCGCACCGGGAGCCCGGTTTTTTCAGGATATTCCTCCATCGGCACGGGGGTCAACGAACCTGCACACCGTCGGCGTCGCCGGTCCTCACCGGCAGGGTCGGGGCAGCCGTCAGGGTCGGCCAGAAGGGTCGGACACCCGGGAAAACCCGGGGGAAAGGGCCTCCGTCGGGCGCGGCGTCCGGTCGGCGGACCGCCGCAGGCCCCTCCTCTCCACCGCCGCCATCACCAACAATAGCCCCACGAGCCCGGCACAGGCCGCCGCGACGACCGGCCCGGCGGCCATCATCAGGCTGCCGCGACCGTCCGGATGGAGGCGTTGGCGGAGGGTGGCGGTGGCCCGGCGCGGCCCCCGGGCCAGGAGCCGGCCGCAGCCGTCGATGGCGGCCGAGAAGCCGGTATTGGCGGCGATCGCCAACGGCATCCGGGCCTCGATCGCGCGGAAGACGCCGGCGGCCAGGTGCATGTCGAGCTCGCTCGACCCCCAGAACCAGCCGTCGTTGGTGAGGTTCACGAGCACGTCGGGCCGCTCGCCCGCCCCCTCGAGACGCCGCACCACCGTGCGGATGGCGCCGGGCAGCGCCGTCTCGTAGCAGATCGTCGGCGCCACCCGCAGCCCCCCCACCTCGACGGCCACCGGGCCGTCGCCCGCCGTGAGCCCGGCCGGCAGCGGCGTGAGCCGCCACAGGAAGGGGAACCGGTCGGCGAAGGGCATCGTCTCGCCGAACATCACCGGCACCATCTTGT
>CAWUOA010000393.1:0-3399 GCA_963923225.1 uncultured Planctomycetaceae bacterium | reverse complement strand
CTCCAAGACGGGCTGACAAAGGGCCGTTGTTGTAGTTGCGTCGTCCGGATCGTTCAAGAAACACTGGCCCCGCCGGGAGCGGACGATCAGCCGCGATACCCGGGCAGGGAGGCCCCATGAACCGACACCCTCACGCTCCCGCCGCCTATCGCTCGGCCCCCCCGGAATGGTCGCGGACCGCTTTCCGGCTCGACACCCGCAGCCTCGCGGCGGCCCGGATCCTCCTCGGCACGCTCCTCGTCGTCGATGCCTGCCTCCGCGCGACCACCGCGGCGACGACGCTCGGGCCGGAGGGGATCCTGCCACCCGACCTCGCCCGCCGCTTCGTCGGCCACCCGTGGTCCTGGTCGCTGATGTTCCTCGACGATTCCTCGGCCTGGGCGACGACCGGGCTCGCCCTCCAGGGAGTCGCCGGCGCCCTGCTCGCCGCCGGCTTCGCCACGCCGATCGCCACGACGCTGGCCTGGGTGGCGGTCGTGAGCGTCGTGCGGCGCACGGCGCCGATGACCAACGCCGGCGACGTGTTCCTCGTTTCCCTCCTCTTCTGGGGCCAGTTCCTCCCCTGGGGAGCGGTCTGGTCGGTCGATGCCCGGCGGAGGGGCACCCCCGGACCGCGCGAGGTCCGCGGGGTGGGCGCGTGGGCGTTCCTCCTTCAAGTCGCCGCGGTGTACGTCTCGGCCGGGCTCGGAAAGTGGAACGACATCTGGTGGTCGGGAGACGCCGTGGCCTACGCGCTCTCGGTGCACGATCACGGCACGCCACTCGGCGCCGCCGTGGCCGAGTCGGGCCTTCCCGCGCGACTCCTCACCTGGGGCACGCTGGCACTCGAGCTCGCCGGACCGCCGCTGCTGCTCTTCCCCGCCGCCCGCCCGGCGCTGGTGGCGGTCTTCGTCGCCTTCCACGCGGCGATCGCGCTGACGATGGACGTGTGCCTCTTCCCCTGGGTGGGGATCGCGGCCTGGTTGGCACTCCTGCCGGGGTCGACCTGGGACCGGGCGTGGCCCGGCTCCATGGCCGTCGGGGCAGGCTGCGTCGGCACGCCTCGTTCGATGCTCGGCTCGACGGCCTGCGTCGCGGGCCTGGCGGTGGCCGCGACGGCCTTCGTCCACACCCACGGCCCTCGGGCTGACGCTCCGCTTCCCGAGACGGTCCTCCGCCTGGTTCAAGTGACGTTCCTGGAACAGGACTGGAGGGTTTTCGGAGAGATCCGCAGGCAGCGGCAGTGGGTCTATGCGCTGGCCGAATTGGCCGACGGCGAGTCGATCGACCTGCTCCGCCCCGGCCGCCCCCTCGAGACGGTCCTGCCGGCCGGAGGATTCCATTCCATCGGCGACCAGCGTCTCCAAAAGCTCCTTTGGGAAATCCCCAAGCCGGACCGTCGTCCCTTCGCGCCGCATCTGGCCGCCGTGCTCGCGCGTGAATGGAACGTGGCCCATCCCCCCGACCGGCAGGTGGTCTCCCTGGAGCTCCACGGCGCCCGCCGCCTCGACGTCCCGGAGCAGGGCGTGGTCCAGGACGTGCTCCTCGCCTCGTGGCCACCCCGCTCGCCGGGAGGGCGGGGGGCGCTCGAGCGATTCCTCCGCGAGAACGACGTCCCGTCCGGCGGCACGGAAGGCCGGCCCCCACAGGAATGACGACCGACCGGGGTAGACTTCCGAGACGCGAGAGTGGCGGAACTGGCAGACGCGCTGGACTTAGGATCCAGTGCCGCAAGGCGTGCGGGTTCGAGTCCCGCCTCTCGCAATCCGCAGCGCCACCCTCCGTGCCTCGCGGCCGCGGCGAGGCGATGGGATCGGCGGCAGGCGGCCGCGCCGACCCCCGGGCCATCCCGGGGACGTCAGCGGAGCGGATTGCCCGGGTTCACCGTCACGCCGCGCAGGGACGCCGCGGCCCCGGCGTCTCGGGCAGGGCCACGCTGCAGCGAACGCCAGCCATTCGGCGCTCCCCGTGGAGCGACCGGCGCGTCGCCGCCGACGTAGGCCGTGGAGACGTTGGCCTCGGCGGCCCGTTCGCTCCCTTCGCTCCACCCCGCCCCTCCACCTCGGAGCGGATTGGGACGAGAGCCGGCATCGGTGAACGCGGCGGGAGCCCGCGTGCCGCGCGGGACGCTGCCACGGCCGGACGCCCCGTCCCCGGCTTTCGGTCTCTCGAGCAACTTTTCGAGCGGATCGTCGTTCGGCTCCGCGGAGCGCTCTCCTGGGCGGTCCGTTTCCGCGGGGGCGGGCTCGTCGGCAGGCCCCGGCATGCTGTCGGCGGTCGGCACGTCGGATTCGGCCTGGCCAGCGGACGCAGCGTCGGACGAGTCGGCCGAAGTCGTGTCGGCCTCTTCATTCTCCTCCTCCCCGTTCCCGGCGTCGTCGCCCTCTTCGATCCCGGATTCCTCGTCCAGGGTGGGCAGTTGCGACCGCGGCGGCAGTGAAGGGGTCGTGGCCGGATCGAAATGACTCGCCTGCCGCACGCCCTGCCCAGGCCAGGAGCGCCAACGGGTGGCGTAGTAGCCGAATTGATCGGGCCGGACCGGACAGTGAGCCGGGCAGCCGCCGGCGTCACAGCGGCCGTTGCACGCCAGGCCCAACCGGCCGCCCGCCGGCCGGCAGTGATTGCACCCGCGCCGGCCGCAGTGGGAGCAGTCGGCGGTGGCCAGCGCGGTCGCCTGCACCACGCGCCCGCTCGACGCCGTCCCGTCGCTCCGAACGGCACCTCCGGCAGCCACCACGCCTCCGGCGGTCACGACCGCGCTGTCGCTGCGGCCGCGTTCCCTGGCGGAAGCCTGCCCGGCACGACGCGCCGTGGTCTCCGCACCGGGGCCTCGCGAGGCGCGGGATTTCGCCGTCGTGGACGATTCCCGCGGCGCCGGTGCCGCCGACAGGGCCGTTCCCGCGGCGAACGCCACCGTCGCCAGTCCCAGCAGCGCCAGCGCCCCGTGGAAGCGTCGGAGCCGCGGCTTCGCGGCCTGCGTCAGAGGGAAGTCAGCCATGGGGGTCTCTCTCGTTGATGCGGATTCCCGGCATGAACGCCGGGGGGCTCCCGACCGGACGGCCGTCCCATCCGATACGCAAGGAAAGATCGTCCCAAACCCACCCGATTCTTTGACCGGTTTTCCCGACGACTCCCCCCTCGGGCCCTCGACCGTTGCTTTCCCTCGGGGCGACGAGACGGCTAAACTGGCTCCACGAGACGTCGAGCCCGGGCCGCCGGTGGTGATCTTCGGTCGATCGCGACCCGAAAGCGCCGCCGGCCGGAAATCCCCCAGTCGGCCCCCGATGGGTGGATCACGGGCTTTTTGTCCACTCCGCGGTTTCCCCGGCCCTCCCACCCTTTCCGCCGGCCTCCGGCGACGCCGGCGCCCTCCCCTTTTGCCAGCACTGGCGACACTGACATGCAGAAGGTCAACCTCCG
>CAWUOA010000392.1:0-3407 GCA_963923225.1 uncultured Planctomycetaceae bacterium | reverse complement strand
GGGCCCTGGCACTCGACCCCGGCCACGATCGGGCCCGCGCCGCCCTCGCGGCGCTTCGCGGGAAGCAGCGGCCGGCGATCCTCGCCGAGCCGGCCACGCCGTGATGCCCCTTCTTTTACGCTTCGAGACCGGGAGTGGGTAAACTCTTCCCGGTGTTCGGGAGTCGACGCCGGGGAGCGTGACGATGTCGGTTGACGATGGTCGGTCGGTCGTCCGGAGACTGTTCCGGGCGTTCTTGCTGCTTCTCGCCACCGTCCCTCCGACGGGCTGCGGTCGCCCGGCTCAGCGGGCGCCGTCCGTGGCCGATGGCGTCCGCCACGAGACGGATCGGGATCGGGACGCTCGATCTCCAGTCCCGCGTCCCGTCTTTCCCGCGCCGGGTGAGAATCCCGAGGAACGGGCGGCCGCCGCCATGCGAGACGCCGCCTTCGACGAGGCGGAGGAGCTTGTCCGTCTCGAGCCCGTGTCGGCGACGGCGTGGGCGATCCTCGCTGCGGTCCACCGTCGCTACGGCGACGGCGACGGCGC
The DNA here is from genome assembly GCA_963923225.1 of uncultured Planctomycetaceae bacterium. GTDB lineage: Bacteria > Planctomycetota > Planctomycetia > Pirellulales > UBA1268 > QWOP01. Next base: position 2,879 of record CAWUOA010000392.1, on the reverse strand, counting down.
CGTCGCCCTGTGCGAGCGAGCGCTCGAGGTCGATCCTCGCTGCGCCGCCGCCCTCCGGCAACTCGGCGAAGCCGCCTTCGATGCTGGCCAGTTCGAGGAGGCCGAACTCCGGTACCGATCGGCGCTCGCTGCAGATCCCGCGGGTTTGGAGGTGGCCGGACAACTCGCCGACACGCTGATACGCCGGGCGGATTTCGAGGGAGCCGCGGAGTTAGTCGAGGCGTTTCTGGCGGCCCATCCCCGCACGGCCGATGCGTGGTGCATGCTCGGCAAGGCGCGAGGACGAATGGGGGACAAGGCCGCCGCTCGGAAGGCTTACGAGCGAGCACTGGAGATCGAGCCCGAGTCGCGGGAGGCCCATCAGGGCATGGGACGGCTGCTGCAGTCGCTCGGCGACGACGACGCGGCGCGACCGCACCTCAGGGAGGTGGTGCGCCTCGACGACGAGACCGCCAAGCGGCACCGCGAGAGGGTCGCACGCGGCGGCGACACGGAGGGAGCGCGGGCGTGGATGGCGAGGGTTCATCACGACGCGGGTGTTCTCCACACGGGCCGCGGCGATGCCGCGCGGGCGGAGCGGGCCTGGCTGACCGCGCTGGAACTCGATCCAGCGAGCGTCGAGTCGCGCGCGCTGCTGATCGCCCTGTACGCCAAGACCGGGCGGATAGACGACGCCCTGGGGTTGGCCCGCGCCCGTTGCGAGCGGACGCCGGACGATCCGGCCGCATGGCTCGATCTGGCCCAGGGGCTCCTGGCCTGCGGCCGATCGGGGGCGGCAGAGGAATCGCTAGTGCGACTTCTGGAGTTGGATCCCGACCATGCAGCCGGTCTGGCGCTGCGCGCACGCGCCGTCGCGGAACGCGACCCCGCCGGGGCGCTCGAGTCGGCACAGCGGGCAGTGAAGATCGAGGAGACCGCGCCCCATCTGTACGTCCTTGCGGACATGCTGCTGCGCGCGGGAAGGAGGGACGACGCCATCGCGGCGCTCGAGCAGGCGGTCCGGATCGCCCCCGAGGACCGTCGCTATTCGACGACGCTGCGCAAGGTGAGGGCGGAGCCATGATCTCGTCGGCTGCCCGCTCGGGTCGATGCGGGGCCGGAGTCGGCAGGGCGGCGCTGGTGCTGTTGGCGACGGCTGTCGGCTGCAGCGGCACCGTGACGCGTCCGCCTGCGCCCGCCGCCGCGACGGAGACGCGATCCACGCCGGCCGTTGGCGGGGCACCGGGATCCCAGGGGATTCTGCTCGAGGACGTGACGGACCGATCGGGGGTCGATTTTCTCCACGGCCCTGGCACTCCCGGCACCCGCTGGCTTCCCGAGGCCGTCGCCGGTGCGGTCGCGCTATTCGATTACGACGGCGACGAGCGAGTCGATCTGCTCCTTCTCGGAGGCGAGATCGCTCCCGCGTCTGGCGCGTCGCTGGGCCACACCAGCCGTCTGTACCGTAACCTAGGCGGCTTCCGGTTCCACGACGTCACCGTCGCGGCCGGCGTGGCCCACGAAGGGCTGGTAATGGGGGTGGCGGTGGCCGACGTCGACGAGGACGGCGACGCCGATCTCTATTTGACGCGGGTCGGGCGCAATCTGCTTCTCCGCAACCGGGGTGACGGCACGTTCGAGGACGCCACCGAGGAGGCGGGCGTCGGCGGGGCCGGCGAGGTCGGCGCCGGCGCGGCATTCCTCGACGCCGACGGGGACGGCCTTCTCGATCTCCTCACCGCCGGCTACGTCGTCTTCGATCCGGCGACGGCACCGCGACGGTCGATGGAGGGAATGCCGGTCTTTCCCAGCCCGCTTGATCACGATCCCGCGGCGATCCTGTACTTCCGCAACCTCGGCGACGGCGCTTTCGTGGCGGATGATGCCGGTATCGCCGGGCTGCGCGGCAAGGGAATGGGAATCATCTCCGCCGATCACGACGATGACGGCGACCCGGACGTTCTGGTGATGAACGACGAGATGGCGAACTACCTCCTCGTGAACGACGGCGACGGCCACTTCGTCGAGCGCGGTGTGGAGGCAGGGATAGCGTACGACGGCGACGGCCGCGCCCAGGGAAACATGGGGATCGACGCCGCCGATTACGATGGGGACGGGCGACTCGACTTCCACACCACCACCTTCTCGAGCGAGTCGCCGACGCTGTACCGCAATCTCGGGGGCACCTTCGACGACGCCACCTCGGCCGCACGCGCGGGCACGGGGCTTTCGGCACACATCAAGTGGGGCAACGCCTTCGCCGACTTCGACGACGACGGCCTCCCCGACCTCTTCGTCGCCAACGGCGACTTCAACGAGGGGGTCGAACGCTGGTGGCCGGCGACCCGGCTGAAGGTCGCGAACGTGCTGCTTCGGAACGTCGGCGGGCGTTTCGAAAACGTCTCCGCCACGGCGGGGTCTGGCCTCGCTGTCGTCGCCTGCAGTCGCGGCGTGGCCGTCGACGACGTCGACGGCGATGGACGGGTGGATGTCGTAGTAGCGAACTGGCGCGATCGACCCACGCTCCTGCGAAACGCGAGTTCCGCCCTGCACGATCCGCCGCGTGCCTGGCTCGGTGTGCGACTGGTGGGCACCCGTGGCAATCGCGATGCCGTCGGGGCCAGAGTGCGCGTCCAGGCGGGAGACCGCGTCGGCACCGCAGAGATCCATGCGGGCCGAGGCTATCAGGGACACTACGGGACGCGTCTTCATTTCGGCCTCGGGGACGCGCACGTCGCCGACCGTCTCGAGGTTCGTTGGCCGGGAGGAGCCACGGAGGTGCTCGAGAACGTCGCCGTGGACCGCGTCCTCACGATACGTGAAGGGGAATCCGCCGCGAGCGGGAGTCAGGTCCCCTCGACCTCGAGCCAGCCCCAGAGGTAGCGGCAGGCGTGGCTCCG
>CAWUOA010000391.1:0-3407 GCA_963923225.1 uncultured Planctomycetaceae bacterium | reverse complement strand
TAAGAGACAGGTGGGGGGATCCGGCGGTGGAAGAGGGGGCGGCGCTGTTGCACCTGGTGGGGCCGGAGTGGCGCGCCTTGGGGCTCGTCGACTGCCGCCCGGTGTCCAACGGTGCCGGGGGGAGGATGTGGGAACTGGTCGCCTCGGGCGGCCGCGTCATCCTCTTCGGCCCGGCGCCCGGCCGGGAGGCGGAGGGGGAGGCGTCGGCGGCGACGAAGATCGCCCGGCTCCGGGCGCTGCCGGCGGAGACGCTCGGGGCCGCCGGCGAGCCGGTCGATCTGCGGCTGGCCACGCCGGGGGCGTGAAAGCGGTGCTCGAGCGCCGCGGCCGTCTCAGCCGTCGACGACCAGCGTCCGCACCTGCTTGAACACCGGATGCTCGGCGGTGCGGCACCACTCGAAGAGGATCGCTTCGGTGGTGGTGGGGATCGCACCGGCGAGCTCCAGGCGGCGCAGCGCCGTCTCGTGGTCGATCGCGTGCCGCGAGGCGACCGCATCGACGGCGACGAACACCGTCTTGCCGCGCGCGAGGAGGTCGAGGGCCGTCTGGGCGATGCAGACGTGGGTCTCCAGGCCGCAGAGGACCACCGTCGTCGCGGAGGCCGCCGCAGCCGCCACGCCGTCGCAGGCAGCGCAGCTGAAGGCGAGCTTCGTCTCCGCCGGGGGGAGCAGCGGCACGAGCCGGGAGTCGGTGGGGCCGAGGCCGCGCGGGTACTGCTCGGTGAGGACGGTGCGGACGTCGAGCAGCCGGGCCGCTTCGGCCAGGCGGGCGGAGCGGGCGACCACGCGGTCGGCATCGGGCATCACGGCCAGGAGCCGTTCCTGGATGTCGATCACGGCGAGGAGCGAGCGGGCGGGGTCGAGGCGCATGGGTGTCTCCACGGGGTGCCGCCGATTGTACGGCGGGCCGGCGAGGCGGGAGGGACCGCGGCCCGACCGCCGGCTTGCCGCGATCGGCGCCGATCGGCTACTCCTTGTCGTGGCCGGGCGACGATCGATCCACCCTCCGACGCGGCCAGGGAGACAGGCGATGGGCGACGCGACGATGCGGATCCACACCCGGCGGCTCGACGGCCAGCGGAGGCTCGTGGGGGACGTCGTCCGTCTCTCGCGCCGCGTGCCCGCGTTCCCCGTCGACCGGGTGATCGATCTGTCCGCGGTCGAGCGGGCACGCGGCGCGTCGGCCGAGCGGATCGGCTGGGCGGCGCTGTTCATCAAGGCCTACGCCCTCGTGGCCCGTGACCGGCCGGCACTCCGCAGCTGGTACGTCCCCTGGCGGATCGTGGCACCGTGGCGGCGGCCGAGCTGGGCGACCAGCCCGATCAGCGTCGCGTCACTGGCGATGAGCCGGCCGCGTCGGGAGGACGGCCGCGGCACGGAGGCGGCCGATCTGGCCCTCGACCCCGACGCCCTGTGGTGGGCGCGGATCCGCGAGCCCGACGCCCTGCCGCTCCCGGAGATCCAAGCCGCCATCCGCCACCATGCGACGGCGCCCGTGGACGAGGTGTTCGCGCGGCAGCTCGAATTGGCGATGGTGCCCGGCCCCTTGAGGCGCCTGATCCTCCGCTGGAACGCCCACGCGCCGACCCGCAAGCGGGCGCTCCGCGTGGGCACCTTCAGCGTCTCGACGCTCGCCGGCGAGGGCTGCGCCAACGCCCGGCATCCGAGCTTCCTCACCACGAGCCTCACCTGGACCCCGCTCGACGACCGCGGCCGCTCGACGGTCACCCTCCTGGCCGACCACCGGCTCCTCGACGGCGTGCCGGTGGCCAGGGCGCTTGCGGCCCTCGAGGAGACGCTCGCCGGACCGATCGTGGCCGAGCTGGCCGCGCTCCCCCGGAAGTCAGCCGACTGACGCCCCCGCCAGCCGGGCCAGCGCCGAGACGGCCGCCGCGTGCCGCGCGCCCGAGGCCCGGCAGTCGAATCGTCTGCCGGTCTCCGAGAGGATCGTGATCGCGACGTCGAGCCGGTCGGGGGGGAGGGCTCGCGGGGCGCGCGAGGGCCATTCGGCGGCCACCCAGCCGGGGGCGGCGAGGATCTCGTCCCAGCCGAGCTCGCCCAGATCCTCCGCGCCCGAGAGCCGGTAGAGGTCGGCGTGCACCAGGCGGCCGGCCGGATGAGCGGGCGGCAGGTCGTGGACATGGATCAGGCCGAAGGTGGGGCTCGTGACCTCCGCCGCGTCGATGCCCGCCGCGGAGGCAAGCGCCTTGACGAAGGTCGTCTTCCCGGCGCCGAGATCCCCCTCGAGCGCCACGAAGGCGCGGTCGGGGAGCGAGGCGGCAAGCGCCCCCGCCAGGACCGCCAGGCCCGCCTCGTCATCGACCGTCACGGCGACGCGATCCGGGTCACGTGCCCCCATGGATCCACCCCCTCGGCTCGAGGTCCCGCTCGACGCCGTCGGCGCCGCGCGCCGCGAGTCCCGAGCCCGCCTCCACCCGGCCGACGATCGTCGGCCGGATCTCCCCCGGCGGGGAGGCGACGAGCGCCGCGGCGTCGGCAGGCGGCATGGCGAGGATCAGCTCGAAGTCCTCGCCGTCGCCGAGGGCGTGGTCCAGCGGCGTCGTGCCGTCGTCGTCGCGCCGGCTCCGTCGCCGGGCGTCGTCGTGGATCGGCACGAGCGCCGGGTCGATGACGCCGCGGACGCGGCTGGCGGCGAGCAGGCGCGACAGATCGAGCGAGAGGCCGTCGCTGACGTCGATGGCCGCATGGACGACGTGCCGCTCGGCGATCGCCAGCGCCTCGTCGCAGCGCGGGCGGACGTCGAGATGGCGGCCGAGCAGGCTGCCCCCGCAGGGGCCGGTGACGACCAGCAGATCGCCGGGCCGCGCGCCGTCGCGGCGCCAGGCCCTTCCCGGCAGGACGCTGCCGAGAACGGTGACCGAGATCACGAGGCCCCCTTGCCAGGTGTTCGTGTCGCCGCCGACCAGGGCCACCCCATGCCGGGCGGCGAGCCGCTCGATGCCGGCGAAGAGCCCGTGGGCGAGCGCTTCGGCGCCCTCCCGCGGCAGGGTGACGGCGACCAGCGCCGCCTCGGGGCGGGCGGCCATCGCGGCCAGGTCGGAGAGATTCACCGCCAGGGCCTTGTGCCCGACGCGCTCGGGCGTCGCGTCGGGGCCGAGGAGGAAGTCGACTCCCTCGGCGAGCATGTCGACCGCCGCCACCGTGCGCCGCCCCGCCGGAGGGCGGAGGACCGCGGCGTCGTCGCCGATCCCCACCTCGACGCGCGGGTCGGCGGGGACGTGCGTGCGGAGCCAGTCGAGGTAGCGCGCTTCCACGGTCGGTGCCGGCGGAGGGGAGGGGGACCTCCCCATGCTACACGCGCCGCCCCGGCGGGCTCAGCGGCGGAGCGTGTCGCTGGTCAGGTGGCCGAAGAGCGTCTCGCGTCCCCGCAGCACGTAGAACTTGAGC
>CAWUOA010000390.1:0-3408 GCA_963923225.1 uncultured Planctomycetaceae bacterium | reverse complement strand
ACGGGCATGGACGCGATCGATCGTCATCTTCCTCCGGGCACGGCGGAGTACGTCGCCGGCCTGCTCGCCGCCGAGCCGCTCCTCGCGGCGGGGGTGGAGGTGCGCGTCGTGCGCGCGAGACGCTCGAAGCTCGGCGACCATCGCGGGCCGGCCCCGGGCCGCTCCCGCCATCGGATCACCGTCAACGACGATCTCAATCCCTTCGCGTTCCTGACGACGCTCCTCCACGAGATCGCCCACGCCGTCACCTGGGAGCGCCACGAGCGCGGTCGCCGGCGCTTCGCGCGCCGCGTGCTGCCGCACGGGCCGCAGTGGAAGGGGGAGTTCGGCAGGATCCTCGAGCCGGTGGTCGGCGACGGCCTCCTGCCGGGCGACGTCGCCCGGGCCCTGGCCGACTACCTCCGCAACCCCCGCGCGGCCACCTGCTCCGACCGCGGCCTCGTCGTCGCCCTCTCGCGCTACGACGTCCCCGATCCGGTCCGCGTCCGCGTCGAGGAGGTGCCCCAGGGGACCGCCTTCCGCATCGACGGGGGACGCACCTTCCTGAGAGGACCGAAGCTGCGCAGCCGCTTCCGCTGCTACGACGCGCGCAGCGGCGCCGAATACCGGATCCACGGCCTCTACCGGGTGGAGCCGTGCGGGGCGGGGGAAGTCGCGACGTCCGCCGGCTCTCCGCCGCCCAGGGCGGGGAGCGGGGCGAGGAATCGATGAGCGGAGGGGGAGCAGGAGACATGGCGATGCAGCCGAAGGGTGGTTCGACGGCGGGCGGCCGGTGGAGCGGACCTGCCGGCGTGGGGGGCACGTTCGCGGTCGTCGCGGTGGTCACGGTGGTCCTGTCGGCCGCTCCATCGCGCGATCTGAGCGCCGCCCCGGACGCCGCGATCCCCGGCACGCCGCGGAACTGGCCGCGGCTGCGCGGTGCCGACGCCGCGGGGCAGGGGGGCACGCGCCGCTTTCCCGCCTCCTTCGGCATCACCGACATCGCCTGGACGGCCGACATCCCAGGCGCCGGCCACGCCTCGCCGGCGGTGTGGGAGGGGAAGGTGTACTGCGCGACCGCGATGGTCGATCCGGCCGACGCCACCCGCTGCGTGCGGAGGCTCCTCTGCCACGACGCCGCCACGGGCGTGCTCGTGTGGGAGAAGTCGCTTCCGGGGCCGGTCGAGGAGTTCAACGCCATGAACAGCCTCGCCTCGTCGTCGCCGGTGGCCGATGCCGACGGCGTCTACTGGCTCTGGGGCACGCGCGACAATCTGCGCGTGGAGGCCTTCACGCACTCGGGCGCCCCCCGCTGGCACGCCGAGCTCGGCCCGATGAACGCCGATCACGGGTTCGGCGGCTCGCCGACGCTGTGGCGCGGCTTGCTCGTCGTGCCGATGGAGCAGGACGGGCCCAGCGCCGTGGTGGCCCTCGACACCGCCACCGGCCGCGAGGCGTGGAAGCTGCCCCGCGACACCGCCCGCACCGCCTACTCGCCGGCCCTGGTGCTCGAGGAGGAGGGCCGGGAAGCGCAGCTCGTGCTCGCGAGCATGGCCCACGGGCTCTCCGGCGTCGACGCCGCCACCGGCCGGGTGCTCTGGGAACGGAAGTGCCTTCCGAAGCGGTCGGTGTCGTGCCCGGTGGTGGTGGCGCGCGACGGGGAGGGGCGGCCGATCGTCGTCGGCACCAGCGGCGACGGCGGCGGCGACAACACGCTCGTCGCGGTGCGCGTTCCCTCTGGCGACGCCGCGGAGGGAGCCGGGGCGGGCGCGATCGAGGCCGAGGAGGTCTACACGCTCGACCGCAGCGCCGCGCCGTACGTCCCCACGCCGCTGCCGGTTGGGGAGCGGCTCTACCTGTGGGGCGACCGGGGGGTGGTGACCTGCGTCACCGCCGCCACAGGCGAGGTGCGCTGGCGGGGCCGGGTCGGGGGAACGTTCTCGGCGTCGCCGGTGGCGATCGGCGGGGCGATCCTCAACGTCTCGATCGACGGCGAGGTGGTCGTCCTGGCCGACGGCGACGCCTTCGAGGTCCTCGGCCGCACCGACCTGGGGGAGGAGTGTCGGGCGTCGCCGGCGGTGGCCGACGGCCGGATCTACATCCGCTCTGTCAAACGTCTGCGGGCCCTCTCGGCGCTGTCGCAATGACCGGACGGCGAACGGAAACGGTGCGGGAAGCGTAGGATTCCCCTATGCTCGACCGGTCGACGGCCGCGGGAAGTCCGGCGGACCGTCGCGCCCCCGAGAGTTCGGAGATTTCCACGATGCGGCACCTCCCGGCCCCGCTCCTCGCCGTCGCGCTCGTGGCGGCGTTCACTCCTCCCGCCTCCGCCCAGACCGCGGCGCCAGCGCGGACGCCGCAGCGGGCCGACGCCGCTCCCGCGGCGGATGACGTCGGCGACCCGGTCCACGAGGCGCTCGTCGAGGCCACCGCGGCCTACGTCGGGGCGTTCAATGCCAGACGCTACGACGCGCTCGCCGACCAGTGGACCGACCATGCCGAACTCGTCGAAGGGGGCGGACGCGTGTCCGGCCGGGGGGCGATCGTCGAGTCGATCCGCCGCTGGCTCGAGGCGAATCCAGAGGCCCGCATGGCCATCGCCCTGGACGGTGTGAAGCCCCTGGGCGCCGGGTTGGCGCGGATCCGCGGCACGATCGAGTTCACCGAGAAGCCGGGCGCCAAGCCGGTGTCGACCCGCTTCGAGACGCTCCGCGTCCTCGAGGAGGGGCGCTGGCGGATCGCCGAGAGCGTCGTGCAGCCGAGCCAGGTCGAGGCCCTCGACGCCCTCGACTGGATGATCGGCAGCTGGAAGGCGACCGACGGCGACGGCTCCGTCGAGGCGACCTACCAGCGCGTCGCCGGCGGCCATCTGATCCTGGGCGGCATCCGCATCCGCGGCACCGGGGAGGAGCTCGACGTCGTCGAGCTGATCCATCCCGACAAGGCCAGCGGCACGGTGCGGTCGTGGATCTTCGATTCCACCGGCGCCCGCGCCGAGGGGGTCTTCGAGACCGACGGCACCGTCTTCAACCGGCGCTTCGTGGGAACGACCGCCGACGGCGCCGAGGGCACCGAGGCCCGGTGGGTGCAGTCGATCGTGCCCACCGGTCCGCGGACGTACACCGTGCAGTCGATCGAGCGCACGCTCGACGGCCGTTCGCTTCCCGACCGCAAGCCGATCCACTTCACCCGTCAGCGCTGATTCCCGGTTCCCTGCTCCCCACCATCCCCGCGCTCCATGCCCCGCTCCGAGGACCTTCCGATGCCCCGCTCCCGGATCGCCTCCCGTTTCACCACCGATCTTGTCGACGCGCTCCTCCGCGGATCGCTCGTCGCCGTCATGCTCGCCGCGCCGGTCGCCCTGCCCGCCCGGGCGCTGGCCCACGGAGGCGGCGGCGGCCACGGCGGCGGAGGGGGGCACATGGGGGG
>CAWUOA010000389.1:0-3435 GCA_963923225.1 uncultured Planctomycetaceae bacterium | reverse complement strand
CTGCTCTACAACGCCGTGATCGCCACCGGCACGATCCTCTACGTGCTCCTCGACCGCTGGCTGCCGCTGCCGGGGGAGCGGCCGGGATGGCAGGCGGGGGTGCTGCGGTGGGCGGCCGCGGCGCTGATCGTGTCGCTGCCGATCCTCGGGCTCGTGCGCCGGACGATCCTCCGCGACCAGGCGGCCAATCCCGTGGCGCGGATGACGCCGATCTACCGGTTTCTGGCCTACCTCTCGCTCCTTGTCACGGCGCTGGTGATGACCGGCGATCTCGTCTGCCTCGTGATCAGCTTCCTGGGAGGAGAGGTGGGCCTGCGTTTCTTCCTCAAGAGCCTCGTCGTCCTCGGCCTCGCCGGCGGCGTCTCGCTGTGGTACGCGAGCGACGTCGGCCGCGAGGAATCGCCGCGTGCGGCGGGCGTGCCGGCCCCGCCGCCCCCCGCCTGGCGCGATCTCCTCTGGCAGGGAGGGCTGGGTGTGGCGCTTTCCTGCCTGCTCGCGGCGCTCGTGCTCGTCGGGAATCCGATCGACAACCGGTTCGAGGTGATCGACGCGAGACGTGTTCGCGACCTGAAGGGGATTCAGCAGAACGTCGAGACGTACCACCAGCGCACCGGCCGGCTGCCGGGATCGCTCGAGGAGCTGAGGACCGATCCCACCACGACCATGGAGGAGGAGCGGCTCGTCGATCCGTTGACAGGCGCGCCGTACGGCTACGAACCGCTCGGGGAGCGCACCTACAGGCTCTCGGCGACGTTCGACCGGCCGACGCCGCCGGCGGGAAAGCGGCCAGAGTGGGGGCAGGATGGCTTTTTCAGCCACGACGCCGGATCGAAGACCTTCGAGATCACCGTGGGCGAGCGGCGGGCCGTCGATCGCCCGCCGGCGGTGAAATGACCCGTCTCGCGTTACTCGCCCCGCTGCCGCGCCATCGGATCCTCGAGGGCCGGTGACTCGGGGGGCGGCGCGTCGTCCTCCTCCTCGATCGGCGGCGCCGAACGCACCGCACAGGCCAGCGCCAGCCTGCCGAGGAGGCGGAACGTGACCAGCCAGGCGAGGGCGACGGCCGCGCCCGAGAGGAGGATGCCCCACGCCGGCCCGCCGGGAAGGGCGATCGCCAGGATCGTGGCCGCGGCGCCGACCACCAGCGCCGCGCAGGCGTAGAACGCCCCCCAGGCGTCGGGGCAGACCCAGAAGGTGCGGCAGACGCGCGACGAGAGCGGATCGAACATCGACTCGTTGTCGAACATCGACAGGAGCACGACGGGGAAGAGGAGGAAGGCGGCAAGCGCCGCGACGCCGTCGTTCTGCCGGCCGGTCTCGCGCAGGAGCCATCCCACGCCGACGCCCGCAGCCGCGGCCGCGGCGAACCCGCACACCACCAGCAGCGACTCCCCGATCCAGTCGAGGAATACCGCGCCCGGCCAGCGGGCGATCCGGTCGCAGCCGTTGGCGGTGTCGCTGACGATCGCCACCGCACAGGCGCCACCGAACGCCAGGAAGACGGCCGACCCCATCACCGTGAGGACGATGAAGATCGCGCCCAGGAAGGAGAGCTTGCCGTCGCCGCTGGCGACAAGCGTGGCACTCTCCCGGGCGAGGAAGCCGACCACGATCGCCATGACGGCAAGCGCGATCGACCGCCCGCGGACGCCCTGGGAAAAGGGAAAGCCGAACGTGCCGGCGAGGAACGGCCGCGGCGGGAGGACGATCCGGGGAGCCCTGCGTTTCTTTCTCATCGCCCCCTCCGCCCGCCGGCATCGACGGGGCTTGTCCGTGCTTTCGGGGAGGGTAGCCCGGCCGCGGCGGCGACCGCAAGCGGCGGCACGCGGCGTGCGACCGGCCGGGGATGGAACGCCCCGGAGATCCCCGTCGCGGACCGGAGGACGAGAGAAGCGCCCCCCCTTTCCGCCATTCATCCCAGATTCAACCCCGGCCCGGCGATACGCCGGGGGAATGACGCCCGAGCGATGCCGTCGCCTTGACCCGGGAAGTGCCCGCTGGTTTCCTCCCGCGCATGCCCCGCCCCCGCGGCTGGTTTTCCATCGTTCGCGCACGTGCCTGCGTCTGCGCTCTGCTGGTCGTCGCGCTGCCGATCCCGGTGCGCCAGGGCAGCCTGCGCGCCGACGGCCCGGCGGCGGATCTGGGCGCCGAGATCGATCTCTTTCCCGTCGTCGAGGAGGCGGAACCGGCGCTCCCGCCGCCCCTCGCCGCGGACGCGCCGTCGGCGGCGCTCGATACGGCCGCGTCGGGGAAGGCGGCGCCTGGTGGCGGCGTTCCGGACTCTCCGCTCGCCCCGCACGACGAACGGATGCAGGCGGCGATCGACGAGGCGGTGGCGGCGCGGATGGCCCGCCATCCCCCGCTCTACGTTCCCGCGACCGACTTCGCGCCCCCCAAGGGACTCGTCCTCCACGCCACCACGCACCGCGACAGTCGATTCCCTTTCGCGCTGGCGCTGTCGGGGTACATGCAGGGGCGATGGCTCAATCTCGCCCGCGGCGTCACCGAATGGACCGATGCGACCGGCGACACCCAGCCGGTCGTCAACGAGAACATGTTCAACCTCAACCGGATCTATCTCCAGGCCGCCGGGTACGTCGGCGACGAGCGTGTCCTCTACAACTTCGCCGTCTTCGGTTCGACCAACGCCGGGCTCCTGGTCACCATGGCGCCGGTGGGATTCGTGGGATACGCCGTCACCGAGGAGGTGAAGGTCGGGGCGGGGGTGACGCAGGTGCCGGGGAGCCGCGAGTGGCTGACGAGCTCGCAGTGGCCGCTCGGCGTCGACCGGAGCATGGTCAACACCTTCATCCGCCCCAGCTACTCGCCCGGGTTCTTCTCCCTCGGGAGCCTCTTCGACAAGTCGCTCTTCTACCAGGCGGGGGTGTGGAACGGCATCGACGGCGGGGCGTCGGGCTTCCTCAAGAACGGCACCGCGATGGCGTGGGCCGGGAACATGTGGTGGGAACCGATCGGCCCCTTCGGCCTCGGGTACTCCGACATGGAACATCACGAGACCCCGGCGCTGCGCCTCGGCACCAGCGGAGTCACCGCCCGCTCCCCCGCGACGATCGTGGCGAACGACCTCGGGTTCTCCAATCCCGAGAACACCGTCGTCCGTCTCTCGGACGGCACGCCGCTCGCCACGCTCGGCGCGCTCGGCCCCGGCTCCCGGGTCGAATCCTTCAACTACAACCTCGCGACGATCGACGCCGGCTGGAAATGGCGGGGCTGGTCGGCCTTCTGCGAGTATTCCTGGCGGCTCCTCGACGGCTTCCGAGGCACGGGAACCTTCACCCGCTCGAGCCTCTTCGACCAGGGGGGGAGCGCGTTTCTCGGCTGGTGCTTCGTGCCGCGGACGTACGAGGTCTACGGTCGATCGAGCGCCCTGACCGGCCCGTTCGGCTCGGCCCAGGAGTTCGGCGGCGGCTTCAA
>CAWUOA010000388.1:0-3448 GCA_963923225.1 uncultured Planctomycetaceae bacterium | reverse complement strand
GCCCCCTGCTCCTCGAGATGGACCTCGACCTCGATCTTCTTGAAGCCCTCCGGCATCCCCACCGCCGACTCGTGGCAGGAAAGGCAGGTGGCCCGGTCCTTCGTCACCCACAGATCGAGCTTCGTGAGGAAGTCGCCGTCCCACTCCGTCGCGGCGGGCACCGTCGCCGAGGGATCGTCCTTGGCGGCCAGCGCGAGCTTGACGTGCTCCGTGCCGAGGCCGTGGCAGTGGGCGCAGCGTACCGCCTCGTGGGGCTTGCCGGCCCGCTCGTGCTGCACCGATTCGTGGCAGGCGTGACAGGAGGCGTCGGAGGGGAAGCGGCTCGGCCGGGCGGCGATCTCGGCCAGCGCCGAGGCCCGGTAGGGACCCTGGGTGCCGAAGTCGCGGGGCACCAGCAGCGCCCGCACCACCCCGCCGAGCAATCCGGCGGCGGCGAGCACCCCGAGGAGCCTCCAGAGATGACGCGTGTCGTGAAACGTTGGCATCGCGGATTCCGGCGGGGACGCGCCCCTCGACGCGGATCCCCCTCTGCTTCCAGCGGACGATGCTATCCGGATTCCCCCCCGGCCGCAATCGTCCGCCCCGCGCCGTAGGATGTCCGCCGCCCTGCGGGCGTGCTGCCCGCAGGCTCTCTCGGAGGCGTTTCGATGTCACGGCCTGCCCTGCCGCGAGCGCTTCTGGCCGCGGCGCTGTCGATCGCGTCGATCGCCGGCGCCGCCCAAGGCCAGAGCTTCGGCACGCCCGACTCCGGCGCTCCGGGCGACGCGCAGATCCGCGCCTGGCTCGCCGCGCGCTCGGCCCGGATCGAGGCCGCGCTCGACGACGATCTCCGCCCGCACGACGACGCCGTCGCACGGCGCGAGCGGCTGCGCGGGGAATACCTCCACATGCTCGGCCTCGACCCGCTCCCGGAGTCGACGCCGCTCGGCACGACCGTCACCGGCCGCGTCGAGGGGGAGGGATGGGTCGTCGAGAAGCTCTTCTACCGGAGCCTGCCGGGGCTGTACGTGACGGCGAACCTGTGGCGGCCGAGGGACTCAGCCGCCGGCACGCGGCATCCGGCGATCCTCTACGTCTGCGGCCACTCCGGCCGCGGCCGCGACGGCAACAAGACGGCGTTCCAGGATCAGGGGATGTGGTTCGCCCGCCACGGGTACGTGTGCCTGGTCGTCGACACGCTCCAGCTCGGCGAGATCCCCGGCATCCACCACGGCACCTACCGCGAGGGGCGCTTCTGGTGGCAGTCGCGCGGCTACACGCCGGCGGGGGTGGAGTGCTGGAACGGCATCCGCGGCATCGATCTCCTCGCCGCCCGCGACGACGTCGACCCGGAGCGGATCGGCGTCACCGGCATCAGCGGCGGCGGCGCGACGACGCTGTGGGTGGCCGCGGCCGACGAGCGCGTGGCGGCGGCGGCGCCGGTGAGCGGCATGGCCGACCTCGAGGGCTACGTCCCCGGCCGCTGCATCGACGGCCACTGCGACTGCATGTTCCTCGTCAACTCCGCGGGCTGGCCCTGGACGCGGATCGCGGCACTGGTCGCCCCGCGGCCGCTCCTCTTCGTCAACAGCGACGCCGATCCGATCTTCCCCATGTCGGCCAACGACCGGGTCGCCGCGGCGCTCGAGCGCGTGTACGCCCTCCATGGCGCCGGCGACCGCTTCGACGCCGTGGTGAGTGTCGGCGGCCACGCCTACCGCTCCGACATCCGCGCCGCCGTCTACCGCTTCATGAACACCTGGTTGAAGGGAGACCCCCGGCCCGTCACGGACGGCGACGTCGATCTCGTCGTCGAGGAGGGGGGCCGCGCGACCCACCCCGTGCCACCGGAGCGTCTCCGCGTCTTCCCCGACGACGCCGACATCCCCTCCGACGCCCGCAATCGAGTCATCGACAGGGAGTTCGTCCCGCTGGGAGCGCCCGGGCTCCCTCCGGCCGGCCGCTTCGCCCAGTGGCGCGGGGAACTCCTCGATCGCCTCCGCGCCACGAGCTTCCGGGAGATCACCGCCGACGGCGCGGCGCCCCGCGTGGAGCGGACGGGGAACGGCCCGTGGCGCGTGGAGAGCGAGGAGGGGATCGTCGTCGATCTCCTGCCGCCGCCGGCGGCCGACCTGGCCCACGCGCGGCGCCACCTCCTCTTCGTCCGCGGCCTCGACGACCAATCCCCGCCGGCGGCGATCGACGGCGAGGCGACCTGGATCCTCGAGCCGCGCGGCGTGGGGCGATCGCGGTGGACGTCGCGGAACCCGCCGAACCGGGTGGAGCGGTCGATGGCCCTCCTCGGCGACTCTGTCGCCGCCGGGCAGATCCGCGACACGCTCGCGGCGCTGGCCGTGATCCGCGGCGCGGTCGAGCCCGCCCCGACGGGAATCCGTCTGGCGGGCCGCGGCGCGGCGGCGGTGGTGGCGGCCGACGCGGCACTCTTCGCCCCGCAGGTCGACGCGGTGACGCTCCTGGCGCCGCCGGAGAGCCACATGTCGGAGTCCGCCCCACCCCTTCTCGACGTCCTCCGTGTCGCCGACATTCCCACGATCCTCGGCCTCCTCGCGCCGCGGTCGCTCGCGCTCGAAGAGGTCGACGCCGGGGCGTTCGCCGACACCGCCGCGATCTACGCCGCCGCCGGGGCGGCGGAGCGGTTCCGCGCGAGCGCCGCCGCAGGGACGGGCCCCGCGCCGCGCTGACCCGCCCGCCGGGGCCCGAGGGCGCACCGTCGCTACCCAGTCGAAGGGAGCGGGCCGCCGACGGGAAAACTCGCGTTCGCGCGGATGCCCGTAACGGGTAGACCGTGGGGAGCGGACCGGCCCGCACGCTCGTGGGCCCCCGCCGCCCCCGATCCACGTCCGACGACCCATCGACAAGGAGGTCCCCGATGCCCATGCGTTCCCTGCTCGGCACCGTCTCGATCGTCGCCCTCGCGGCGCTGCTCGCCGCTCCGCTCGCCACCGATCCGGTGCACGCCGGCCCGCCGCAACTCAGCTCGAATCCCGCGAACCTGGCGATCTTCCCCGCCAAGGGTCAGACGCCCGAGCAGCAGAAGGCCGACGAATCCGCCGCCTACGACTGGGCCACGCGGCAAACCGGCTGGGATCCCTACCAGGCGAAGGCCGCACTCGAGCAGCAGGGCCACGTGGCCAGCGACGCGGCGAGCGCCGCCAAGGGGGGCGCCGTGCGCGGCGCGGCAGGCGGTGCCGCCATCGGCGCGGTGGCCGGTGCCATCGCCGGCGACGCGGGCAAGGGAGCCGCGATCGGCTCGGCGACCGCCGGTCTCTCCGGTGGGATGCGTTCGCGCCGCGCGGTGCGCTCGGCCGGCAACACGTCCGCCACGGCCGTCGCCGCCTACCAGCAGCAGTTCGGCCTCTGGGCCCGCAACTACATGGCGGCGATGGAGGCGAAGGGCTACACCGTGCGGTGACCTTCTCCACGACACGAACCGGCACGATCCATCGGA
>CAWUOA010000387.1:0-3450 GCA_963923225.1 uncultured Planctomycetaceae bacterium | reverse complement strand
TCGGCCGGAACATCTTCCCCTCCACCCCCTCGAGGGTGAGGATCGGGATGTAGACGATCATGATGATCAGCTGGCCGAAACACGCCGGCTTCTTCACCGCGGAGGTCGCCTCCCGGACGAGTTTGAGCCGGGCCTCGCCGGTGGCCCCCGGCGAGTGCGCGATCCGCTCGAGGATGCTCTCGATGACCACGACGGAGGAGTCGACGACGATGCCGAAGTCGATGGCGCCCAGCGACAGGAGGCTGGCGGCGATCCCCGCCTGCCACATCCCGAGGAACCCGAAGAGCATCGACAGCGGGATCGCGGTCGCGGCGACGAGGCCGGCGCGGAGGTTGCCGAGGAGGAGGTAGAGGATCACGACGACGAGGAACGCCCCCTCGAGGAGGTTCTGGCGGACGGTGGCGATCACCCGGTCGATGAGCTTGGTGCGGTCGTACACGACCGCCGCCGACACCCCCTCGGGCAGCGACTTCTCGAGCGCGTGGAATCGTTCCCGGAGGCGGGAGGTGACGGCGTAGCTGTTCTCCCCCATGAGCATGAAGCCGAGGCCGAGCACCACCTCCCCCTTGCCGTCGGCCGTCACCGCTCCCTTGCGGATCTCGTGGCCGATCGTCACCTCGCCGACGTCGCGGACCCGGATCGGGACGCCGTCGCGCGAGGCGATGACGATCCGGCCGATCTGCTCGGCATCGACCGTCCGCCCCACGCCGTAGACGAGCACCGCGTCGCCGCCGCGGTCGATCGACCCGCCGCCGACGTTCAAGTTGTTCCGCGGCACCGCGTCGACGACCTGGTCGAAGGAGAGGTCGTAGCGGCGCAGCAGCGCCGGATCGACGCGGATCTGGTACTGCTTGTTGAGACCGCCCCAGGCGTTGACCTCCGCGGTGCCGGGGACCGCCCGGAGGCTGGACTTCAGCGTCCAATCCTGGAGCGTCTTCACGTCGGTGAGGCTCATCCCCTCGGGGAAGAGCGCGTAGTGGAACACCTCCCCCAGCCCGGTCGACACCGGCCCCATCTCCGGCCGGGCGGCGCCGGGAGGCACTTCCACCGTGCCGAGCCGCTCGTTGATCAGCTGCCGGGCGAAGTAGATGTCGGTGCCGTCGCGGAAGGTGGCGATGACCACCGACAGGCCGAACATGCTGGCGCTGCGGAGGTCCTCGAGCCCGGGCATCCCCCCCATCGCCAATTCCACCGGGAAGGTGATCTGGCGCTCGACCTCCTCCGCCACCATCCCGGGGGCGACGGTGTTGATCTGCACCTGCACCGGCGTGGTGTCGGGAAAGGCGTCGACCACCAGCCTGCCGGCGGCGATCCACCCGGCCAGACAGAGCACGGCCGCTCCCAGGAGGACGGCGGGGCGGTGGGCGAGCGACCAGGCGATGACGGAGTCGAGCGGGGAGTTCGACTGGCTCACAGTTCCCCCGACTCGATGCGCGAGAGGAGCACCTGGCTCTTGAGGACGTGGCTCCCGGTGCCGACGACGGCCGCGGGAACGGCTCCCGCCGACTCGCCCACCAACTCCACGACGTCTCCCTGCCGGATTCCCGGCCGGACCTCGCGGGCCATGAACGCCGCCTCCCCGTCCGGCACGAAGACCACCCACCGCGAGCCGTCCCACTGCACGCTCCGCCTGGGCACGACGACCGCCGTGCCGCGGCGTCCGATCTCGATCCGGCCGCTGCCGAACGTGTGGGCCCTCAGCCCCGAGCGACCCGGCTCGGCGGGACCGGGCCGGTTGTCGACCTCCGCCCGCACCCGCAGCGTCCGCGTCGCCTCGTCGACCTCGGTGGCGATCCAGGCGATGCGGCTCTCGTGCTCCTCCTCCGAGCCGTCGGGCCGGAAGCGCACCGGCTGCCCGATGGCGACCTTGTCGGCGTCCTCCTTGTCCACTTTCAGCACGAGGATCATCCGCGAGACGTCCGCGACCTCGAAGATCGGCTTGGCCGCCTCGACCACCTCGCCGACCACCGCGTCGCGTCCCACCACGACGCCGTCGAAGGGGGCCGCGAGCGGGAGGAGGTTCGACGTCACCGGATCGCCGTCGAGGCCGGCGAGGGTGCCGGCCGGCAGCCCGACGGACCGGATCCGCTCCGAACGCGCCTCGTCGCCGAGCGACTCGTAGTCGGCGACCGAGACGGGGAGGCCGAGGTTCACCAGCGCCTGCTCCGCGTTCACCAGATGGATCTTCGCCTCGCGCAGCGCCGCCCGCCCCTCGCGGAGTTGCCGGCCCATCACCGCCCCCTGCACCTCCTCGAGGATCGCCAGTTGCTCGCGCCGCGCCTCGAACGTCACCAGGGCATTGAGGAAGTCCGCCTTCAGCCGCCCCACCTCCTGGCTGTCGATCACCAGGAGCACCTCACCCTTGCGGACCGGGTCGCCGAGATGCTTCTCCACGCGCCAGATCGTGCCGCCGACGCGGGAGGAGAGTTGCGCGGTGCGGCGCTCGTCGTAGTCGACGACGCCCGCCACCTCGAGCTCGCTGACGAGCGTCCTGGTCTCGACCGGGACCACCTCGATGCCGGTGCGCTGGAGCGCCTCGCGCGACGAAAAGCGGACGGCCCCCTCCGCGGCGGTGGCGACATCGGCCACGACGGCAGCTGGGGCGTCCTCCGCGTGCGGAGTGCCCGCGGCGACCTGGCCGGCGTCGGCGTCGTGGTGTGAATCGCCCCCCAGCCCGAACGTCCAGTGGGTGGAGTGCCCGAGCCAGCCGATCGCCACGAGGGCGGCGGTGGTGGCGAGCGTCATCGCCCAGGAGGCGAGGGAAGAAACGAGATCGCCGACGCGCAGACCACGGCCGGGTCTGGACTTCGTCCGCAGTGACATGACTGCTCTCCAGCCCGGGACCGCTCCGCCAGAAGCCGTCCCGGTCAGTGAGTGCCGCCGTCCAGAAAAGGCGGCACGGATGCGGCCCCAGGGAAGGGGCCGTCTCCGCATGATTATGGCCAGCCGGACGAATCCGTCCAGTCGGGCCGGTCAGGATTTGTAGATGTCGCGGTTGACGTCCGGCGCGATCCCCTCGGGGGTCTCGTCGCTGGCGATGTCGAACCACTCCGGCTTGAACTCGATGCGGGCCTGGGTGGCCGGGTTCTGCAGGGCGATGTTGCTCACCAGGGCGATGACCGCGTCGGCGATCGCCACCTCCGGCTTGCAACGCGGCTGGTTGGCCGGATCGGGATTGCGGATGCACCAGGCCCAGTGCTCGAGCTCCTCGGTGTAGCCGCGCGAGGGCGGGGCGCCCTCGCCGCCGGGGCCGGCGGTCGCGGCGGACTTGCTGCCGCCGCTCTCGGTGGTGTCGAGCGCCGGGGCGCCGTCCTTCGCCTTGGCGACGGTGACGCGCGTGTCCTTGGCGCTGTCCTTGTAGAGCATCACCTCCTGCTCGCGTTCGAGGACCAGCGTCCCCTTCGTCCCCATCACCACCTCGCCGTACTCGCCGAAGCCGTTGCCGTTGAT
>CAWUOA010000386.1:0-3451 GCA_963923225.1 uncultured Planctomycetaceae bacterium | reverse complement strand
TGGAGCGTGCCGAGGCCCTCGGCCGCGGCGTCGGCAGCGCGGCTCACGAGCACCACCGCCTCGACGTGGGGATGGGCGAGCAGGGCGATGCAGGCGTCGCGATCGGTGCCGGCACGCTCGTAGGCCGGCTGGCCGGGAAGGTGAATCGTGCCATGGCTCGCGAGGCCGGCCACGATGCCGCCGCTGCGGAGAAAGCCGGCCACGGCGCCGGCGACGCTCGTGGCGACGGCGGGCGCCGCGGGATCCTCGCCGACGACGATCACCGGAACCCGGCCGTCGATCCCCTCCTTGAACATCAGTTCCACGATCGCCTCCCCCACCGGCCGCGGCCGGCCATGCTTGGGGGCGATGTGCATGAACATCCCGGGGCCGGCGTTGACCTCGATCACCATCCCCCGCTGCTCGGCCAGCGGCCGGGAGATGTCCTCGGCGACCAGGTCGATGCCGGCGATGTCGAGGCCGACCGCCTTGGCGGCGAGGACCATGTGGCGGGCGACGTCGGGGCAGACCTCGTCGGTCTCGTCGGTCGTGAGGTCGCCGTTGATCTTGATCGTGACGCGGCGGCCCGCCTCCGGGACGTCGTCGGGGGAGAGCGACTGGCGTTTGAGCTGGGCCAGGGCGAGGTCGTCGAGCTTCATCAGCGACAGGATGTCGGTGAAGTTGGGGCCGCGGTGGGGATCGCGGTTGGCGTCCTCGACGAGGGCCCGGATCGTGCGCGTGCCGTCGCCGACGACGACGTCGTGTTGTCCGCGCGCCGCGGCCACCATCGTCTCCCCCACCACGAGCAGCCGGTGGGCGACGCCGCGCGCGAATTGCTCCACGATCACGCCGCCGGAGCGGCGGTGGTTCTCGTTGATGGCGATCTCGAAGGCGTCGGCCATGTCGTCGCAGTCGCGGATCCCGAAGGAGACGCCGCGGCCATGGTTGCCGTCGCGCGGCTTGACGACCACCGGGTAGCCGAGGTCGCGCGCCGCGGCGCAGGCCTCCTCGACCGACTTCGCCACGCGGCCGCGCGGCACCGGCACCCCCACCTGCTCGAGGAGCATGCGGGTCATCTGCTTGTCCTGGGCGAGGGCCTCGGCGATGGCGCCGGTGGCGTCGGTCTCGGCGGTCCAGATGCGGCGCCGCCAGACCCCCTCGCCGAGCTGGCAGAGGCTGTTGTTGGTGACGCGGCGCCAGGGGATGCCGCGCGCAACGGCCGCGCGGATGATGGCCCGCGTGCTGGGCCCGAGCCGGGCGTCGTCGGCGTACTCGGCGAAAGCCGCGAGCTCCGCCTCGAGGTCGTAGTCGCCGGAAGGCCGGTCGACCGCCTCGAGGAGCAGCTTGCAGGCGAGCACGAGCGCCGCGGCCGACACCTCCTCGTCGTCGAGCGCGGCGGCGATCGTGAACCGGCTCGGCGACCGCGGCACCCAGGCGGCGAAGCGCGGAGCCACGCCGGCGCTCGAAAGGAGCGACGTGAACACCCAGAGGAGGGCCGGCTCGGCCGCCCCCGGCCGGAGATCGTCGAAGGCCGGGCCCGCGCGGTAGGGGGCCAGGCCCGCCGCGGCCTGCTCCATCGCCACCTCGTAGGGGGTGGCCTCGAGCCGGTGGCGCCAGGCGGCGAGGCGGTCGAGGGCGCCCGAACCGATCCGCAGGGCCGGGGCGTCGACGGCGACCTCCGCCTCGTAGGCCGGGAGCGCCGACCAGCGGTTGGGGCCGCGGTAGAAGCGTGAAGACACCACGCGGAGCCGGTCGTCGTCTCGCTCGCTCACCACGCTCGCCACCCTCCACCGGCCCCTCGTCCCGCAAGGGCGGGCGTCGCATCCGTACGTCGCTGCCCCGCGGAACGTCCGAGGATACCCTGCCGCCCCCGGGGCAGGGCAGGGCAGTGGCCACGGGCTCCGGACGCCCCTGTCGGCCGGGGCGGGCGCCCCCGGAGCGAATCAGGGAGACGCGGGAGCCGCCGGCAAGGCGGCCGGCAACGGCACCTGATCGGGGGAGACGAGGTAGGCGACGAGATCGCGGACATCCTCCGCGGAGAGCTTGGAGAGGAGCCCGTCGGGCATCAGCGACTGGGCCTGCACCGACTGCTCGGCGACGTCGTTCTTGTCGAGCACGACCTGCGCCTGCGCCGTCTGCACCGTGAGCGTGCGGTCGTCGGCGGCGCTGATCACGCCGGTGAGGGCCCGGCCGTCGCCGAGGACGAACGACACGGCGCGGAAGTCGGCGCCGACGCTGGCCCCGGGATCGACGACGTTCTCGAGGAGGTAGTCGAGGTTCTTCCGGTTCGAGCCGGTGAGATCGGGCCCGAGCTTCCGCCCCTCGCCGAAGAGGACGTGGCAGCTCGCGCAGTCACGGGCGAAGAGCCCCCGGCCGCGGGAGCGGTCGGCCGCCGCGAGCACCTCGGGGGAGAGCTCGCCGCGCCATTTGGCGATCAGCGACTGCTTCTCCGCGTCGCTGACGCGTACCTGCCCCCAGAGCGTCGCCAGACGCTCGGCGAGCGGCCCGTCGCCGAAGTCGGCGATCTGGCGGGCGTGGAAGGCGGAGATCTCGTCGGCCCGCACCTGGCCACGTTCGACGGCGTCGAGGAGCTTCGCCGCGTACGCCGGCCGCGAGGCGAGCAGGTCGACCAGCGCCGCCCGGTCGGCCGGCGCGAAGATCCCGGAGGGGCCGAGCGCCTTTTCCGGCGTCTCGGGATGGTCGTAGCGGGCGAGGCCCGCGAGCGCCTCGGCGATCACCGGGCGGTCGGAGAGGAGCCCCTGCAGGAGCGCCGCGCCATCCTCGGGGACGCTCGCCACGAGCGTCCGGATCGCCTGCCGCCGCGCCTCGGGAGCCGCGCCGCCGTCGAGGACCACCGCCCGCACCGCCTCCACGCCGCGGCCCTCGCCGAAGAGCACGTCGAGCTCGCGGAGGGCGCTGACGGTCGGCTCGTCGCCGCTGGCGGCGAGCTTCGCGGAGAGATCGGCGTAGCCCTCGGGGGCCTTGGCCTGCCGCCAGCCGCGGAGGCCGTCGGCGATCCCTCCCACCAGATCCCGCCGCCGCGCGTCGTCGCCCGCGGCGGTGCCGAGGAGCTTCGCGACGAGTTCCGGCCGCTCCTCCACCTTCCCGGCGACGTAGCGGGCGAGGTTGCGCCCGAGTGGCGGCAGGCGGCCAGCCGACGCGAGCGCCACCGCACGGTCGAGATTCCGCGGCACGCTCGGCGCGAGGCCGAACCACACGAGCCTGGGGAAGAGCGGATCGGCGGCGAAGGTGTCGTGGGAGGCGAGGGCCTCGGCGAGGTCCCAGGCCGGCCCGTCGGCGAGCCGGCCGATGGCCGATGCCAGGTGCAACTGCACCGGCGCCGCGAGGTCGGTGCGGGCCAGTTGCAGCAGGCGCGCGAGGGCCGCCGCCGAGGGCTGGGCTCCACCGGGGGAAGACTGGTCGACCAGGAGCCGCACGCCCCAGCTCCGCACGAACGGATCGGCGTCGTCCA
>CAWUOA010000385.1:0-3455 GCA_963923225.1 uncultured Planctomycetaceae bacterium | reverse complement strand
TCGCCGTGATCATGAGGAGCTGGAGGAGGTGGTTCTGGAACATGTCGCGGAGGACGCCGGCGCCGTCGTAGTAGGCGCCGCGCCGTCCCACCGGCACCTCCTCGGCCACGGTGATCTGCACGTGGTCGATGTAGCGACGGTTCCACACCGGCTCGAAGATCGTGTTGGCGAAGCGCAGCGCGATGATGTTCTGCACCGACTCCTTGCCGAGGTAGTGGTCGATGCGGAAGATCTGGCTCTCGGCGAACACCGCGTGGAGCGAGGCGTTGAGCCGTCTGGCCGTGTCGAGATCGGTGCCGAAGGGCTTCTCCACGACGATCCGCCGCGGCCCCTTCTCCTCCGTCGCCATGCCCAGCTCGCCGAGCGCCGTGGCGACCGGCTCGTAGAACTGCGGCGCGGTGGCCAGGTAGTAGACGCGCGTCGCGGAGGCGTCCCCTTCCAGCTCCGCGAGCCTCGTCCGCAGGCCCTCCATGTCGGTCCGGCTGCCGACGTCGCCGGGCTGGTAGTGGATCCGGGGCGCGAACGACTCCCAGGCGGCGGCGTCGAAGCCCCCCTCGGCGTGCTTCGCGGTGGTCTCGCGGAGCGAGGCCCGCCAGGCGTCGTCGCTCATCGCCGTCCGCGAATAGCCGACGACGCGCGTGTCGGGGGGCAACGTTCCCGCCCGGAAGAGGCTGTAGAGGGCCGGCACGAGCTTGCGGCTGGTGAGGTCGCCCGAGGCGCCGAAGATGACGACGGAGTGGGACATGGATCGGTTTCTTCGCTGGGGACGGATCGGGCCGGTCGGCGGGCCGCGGCCGACTACAGCCGCATTCCCGTGAAGCCGCCGTCGACGTACAGGTCGGTGCCGGTGACGAAGCTGCCGGCCACCGGCGAGAGGAGCAGGAGCGCCGCCCCCACCAGTTCCTCGGGGTTGCCGAAGCGGTTCATCGGCGTCTGGCTCATGATCGTGGCGACGCGGTCCGGCGAGAGGATCTTGCGGTTCTGCTCCGCGGGGAAGAATCCCGGGCAGAGGACGTTGACGCGCACGCCGCGCGGCGCGAGCTCGCGGGCGACGTTGCGGGTGTAGTTCACCACCGCCGCCTTGGAGGCGGAGTAGGCGAAGACCTTGGAGAGCGGCTTGTCGGCCGAGACGCTGCCGATGTTCAGGATCGCGCCGCCCCCCGCCTCGGCCATCGCCCTGCCGAAGATCTGGCAGCCGAGGTGGGTGCTCTTGAGGTTCGTGTCGAGGACACGGTCCCAGTCGTCGTCGGCGATGTCGAAGTAGGGGACGGCCGAGTTCACGCCGGCGCAGTTGACGAGCATGTCGACTCGTCCGCGTGCCGCGACCGCGGCGTCGAGGAGGGCCGCGACGCTCCCGCGGTCGGTGGCGTCGACGGGGAGGAATCCGGCAGAGCCCCCGACGTCGGCGATCCGGTCCACGCAGGCCCGGCCGCGCTCCTCGCCGCGGCCGGCGACGAACACGAAGGCCCCGGCGGCGGCGAGGCCCTCGGCGAGCGCCCCGCCGAGGACGCCGGTGCCCCCCACCACCACGGCGGTGCGGCCGGCGAGCCCGAAGAGCCGCTCGAGGAACGTGGCGCTGGTCATGGCAGGAGTCTCCGGGGGAGCGTCGGCCGGGAGGGGATTCTCAGCGGGAGGCGTGGCCGCCGACCGGTCGGCGGAGGCCGATCCAGTCGGTGTGGAAGGTGCCCGGCTTGTCGGTCCGCTCGTAGGTGTGGGCGCCGAAGTAGTCGCGCTGCGCCTGGAGGAGGTTGGCGGGGAGACGGGCCCGGCGGTAGCCGTCGTAATAGGAGAGCGCCGCCATGAACGCCGGCACCGGGATGCCGCCGGCCACGGCCGTGGCCACGACGTGGCGCCACGAGTCCTGGGCCCCGGCGAGGGCCTCGGCGAAGTAGGGGGCGAGCATGAGGTTCTCGAGGCCCGGATCGGTGTCGAACGCCTCGGCGATGCGCTCGAGGAACCGGGCGCGGATGATGCATCCGCCCCGCCACAGCATGGCGATGGAGCGGAAGTCGAGCGTCCAGCCGTGCTCCTTCGCCGCCGCCGCCAGCTGCACGAAGCCCTGGGCGTAGCTGGCGATCTTCGAGGCGTAGAGCGCCTGCCGAACCTGCCCCACGAAGGCCTCCGCATCGACCGTCACGCTCCCCGGCCCGGGGCCGGCCAGGAGCGCCGAGGCCCGCACGCGCCCCTCCTTCATCGCCGACAGGCTGCGGGCGTAGACCGCCTCGGTGACCAGCGTGCTCGGCACGCCGAGATCGAGGGCCAGCTGGCTCATCCACTTCCCCGTCCCCTTCGCGCCGGCCGTGTCGAGGATCCGGTCGACGAGGTGCTCCCCCGACTCGGGGTCGCGGACGGTGAAGATGTCGCGCGTGATCTCGATGAGGTAGCTGTCGAGCTCCCCCCTGTTCCATTCGTCGAAGACGGCGGCGAGCCGGTCGTTGGAGAGCCCGGCCGCGTGCCGGAGCAGCGCGTAGGCCTCGCAGATCAGCTGCATGTCGCCGTACTCGATCCCGTTGTGGACCATCTTCACGTAGTTGCCGGCGCCGCCCGAGCCGACCCAGTCACAGCAGGGGATGTCCCCGTCGGGGCCGACCTTCGCCGCGATCGCCTGGAAGATCGGCTTCACCAGCGGCCACGCCGCGGGTGACCCGCCGGGCATCATGCTCGGCCCCTTGAGGGCCCCCTCCTCGCCCCCCGACACGCCGGTGCCGAGATAGAGGAGGCCCGCCGCCTCGACCTCCTTCGTCCGCCGTTCGGTGTCGGCGGGGTAGGTGTTGCCGCCGTCGATGAGGACGTCCCCCTTGGAGAGCAGGGGCAGGAGGCGACCGATGAGGTCGTCGACGGCGGGGCCCGCCTTGACCATCATCATGATCTTCCGGGGCGACTTGAGCGCCGCGACGAGCTCCTCGAGCGACCGGCAGCCGACGACGTTGGGCTGCTTGCCCCGGCCGGCGACGAACGCGTCGGTGACGCTCTGGGTGCGGTTGTAGACGGCGATGCGGAAGCCGCGGCTGGCGATGTTGAGGGCGAGGTTCTCGCCCATCACGGCCAAGCCGATCAGCGCGATGTCGCAGGAGGCCTTCTGGCTCATGGGGTCCTCGGGCTCTCGGGGAGCATCTGGGGGCGGGGCGGCCGGCGAAGGAGCCTCTGGGGTCCGACGCGGCCGGGTGTCGGCGGGACGGCGGCCCCGGGAGGAAGCCGCCGCGGCGATACTCTATCGACAATTCGGCGCGGCGATCGACTGGCCCCCGTCCAACCGCCTCTTTCCGCGGGGAGAATCGTGGGATCGGCCCTCCGCCGCCGCCCAAAAACCCGGTTCGGAGGGGGCCGAAGTCAAGCCGCGGCCCCCTGTCTGCCGATGGAGAGGGCACGTCCTCACGATCGATCCTTCCGGCATTGCCGGAAGGGACGGCCCACACGGCAAGGGTTGACCAGATTCCCCGTGTTGCCGTAGCGTG
>CAWUOA010000384.1:0-3466 GCA_963923225.1 uncultured Planctomycetaceae bacterium | reverse complement strand
TACTCGGCCACCCTCCCCTCGTGCGTGCCGGAGACGCAGAGGTAGTCGATCATGCTCAGGTGCTGGACGTACTCGCAGAGCCCGACACCGCCGGCGTGCGGGCAGACCGGGATTCCGAAGCGGGCGGCGAGAAGGAGCACCGCGAGCACCTCGTTGACGCCGCCGAGCCGGCAGCTGTCGAGCTGGCAGACCTGCAGGGCGCCTGCCTGCATGAACTGCTTGAACATGATCCGGTTCGCGCACATCTCGCCGGTGGCGACACGGAGCGGAGCGATCGCGCGGGCGATGGCGGCATGGCCGAGGATGTCGTCGGGATGCGTCGGCTCCTCGACGAACCAGGGCTCGAAGCGGGCGAGCTGGCCGATCCACTCGATGGCTTGCGGCACGTCCCAGACTTGGTTCGCGTCGATCATCATCTTCGCCTCGGGCCCCATCTCCTCGCGGAGGACGCGGCAGCGCCGCAGGTCGTCGTCGAGATCGCGGCCCACCTTGATCTTGAAGTGCGACCAGCCGCGGCGTTTGAGATCGCGGCACTTCTCGCGGAGGGCCTCGTCGGAGTAGCCGAGCCACCCGGCGGAGGTGGTGTAGCTGGGGTAGCCGCCGGCGAGGAGACGTTCGGTCCGCTCCCCCTTCCCCGGCTCCCGGGCGCGGAGCAGCTCGAGGGCCTGTTCCGGCGTGAGGGCGTCGGTGAGATAGCGGAAGTCGACGCAGGAGACGAACTCCTCCGGCGTCATCTCCGCCACCAGCCGCCACACCGGCTTCTCCCTCGCCCGAGCCTCGAGATCCCACACGGCGTTGATCACCGCCGCCGCGGCCAGATGGATCACCCCCTTCTCCGGCCCCGTCCAGCGGAGCTGCGAGTCGGCGGTGAGCCGGCGATAGAGCTCCACCGGCCGCCGCATGAGGGCCTCGAGCGGCTGGCCGACCAGAAGCGAGGCGAGCGAGATGATCCCCTGCACGCACAGCTCGTTGCCGCGGCCGATCGTGAACGTCATGCCGTGGCCCGAGAGCCCGGGCACGTTCGTCCGCAGGATCACGTACGCCGCCGAGTAGTCCGGATCGGGGTTCATCGCGTCCGACCCGTCGAGATGCTGCGACGTGGGGAAGCGGAGGTCGTGCGTCTCGAACCCGGTGATCGTGAGCGGAGCGGGCATGGGGGCCTCAGACGCAGGGGTTGCGCACGCGTAGCGACGGAAACCGGCCGAAGTCCCGATCGGCGGTCCAGAGTTCCGTGACCCCGTGACTGATGCACAGTGCCGCGATCCGGGCGTCGTGAACGCGGGGACCAACCACGTCGCTTTCCGACAGAAGCCCCCGGAGCGTCTCCCAGTACCCGGGGCCCTCCGCGATCAATCGCACGGTCGGCGATTCGAGCAGCGCGTCGACGGCGTCACAGGCGCGGGCCATCGACAGGGGCTGCCGGAAAATCCGCGGATTCGTCGTCACCGCGAGGAACTCGTGGACGCAGGGCCAAGGCAACGCCCACGACGCGGAGCCTTCGGCCAGTTCTCGAACTTTCGCCCTCGCCTTGTCGTGGCAGGAGTACTCCGCGCGGATGAAGGCGACGAGGATGTTCGTGTCGACGGCGATCACGTGCCGCGACCCTCGTAGATCGCGTCGCGGATCCGCTGCCACTCCCCGTCGGCGAACTCGGGCTGGAATCCCCCGCCGATCGGTTCGACATCGCGCAGCCGGAATGCCTTCCGACGCGGACGCCGCTCGTCGAGGACCCGGCGCAGCCCTTCCTGGACGAGATCCTTGAGCGTCGTTCGGTCGCGGGCCGCCACCTCTCGGGCTTCCTTCAGGAGAGCGTCGGCAACATCGATTGTCGTCTTCATGTTGCTAACAATACGCGGACACCCGGGGAATCTCAACATCCCGAACAAGAGCATGGTTTCGCAGCGAAGCCGAGAGATCCGAGCCGGCAAGGGGCGGGGCGGCTTGACCCCTTTTGGTGCCCTCCGTAAAGTGCACTACCTATCTAGTGCACTAGGCTGGTCCGCCGAAACACGCCGGGATTCGCGTCGTGCAGATCGATCCCCACCGCCATCTGCCGATCTATCTCCAGATCGCCGAGGCGATCCGCGGGGCCGTGGTCGCCGGTACCTACCGGCCGGGGGAGGCGCTTCCGTCGCTGCGCGAACTGGCGATCACGCTGCGGGTGAATCCGAACACCGTCCAGCGCGCCTACGACGAACTCTCCCGCGAAGGGATCGTCGAGCCACGGCGCGGCCTGGGCCTGTTCGTCGCCGATCGGGCCCAGGCCGACGCCCGCCCCCGCGCGGTCGAGGAGGTGCGTGGCGCCCTCGAACGGGGCATCCGCATCGGCCTGGCCGCGGGGCTGTCGGCCGACGCGATCGCGGCGGAGTTCCGCACGGCGCTGGCCGCCGTCACGCCATCGCTCCCCTCCCCCGGCGCTGCCGCCCGAAGGAACCGCCGCACCACGAAGGAGGCCGACGCATGACCACCACGGTCGCCCCACACGCCGGGATCGGCTCGCCCCCGCCCGACGCGTCCCCCTCCACCGCGATCGCGCTCGAGAGGGCGACGAAACGGTTCGGCGCCACCGTCGCGCTCGACGACGTCTCGCTCACCATCCCCACCGGCTCGACCTGCGGCCTCGTGGGCCAAAACGGCGCCGGGAAGACGACGCTCGTCCGTCTCCTTCTCGGCCTCGAGCGGCCGGCCTCGGGCAGCGTGCGCGTCCTCGGACTGGACCCGCTCCGTGACTCACTCGCGCTTCGCGAGCGCGTCGGCTACCTCCCTGACACGGTCCACGCCGACCGCTGGATGACCGCGGCCGAGGTGCTCCGCTTCTGCCGCGGCGTGCGCCGCCACTGGAACGACGCCCTCGCCACGAGCCTCGTCGACCGGTTCGGCATCCCGATGCGGACGCGCGTCGCGAACCTCTCGCGGGGCACGCTGGTGAAGCTCGGACTCGTGGCGGCCGTGGCCCCCGAGCCCGAACTCCTCCTCCTCGACGAACCGATGGCCGGCCTCGACCCGCTGGCCCGGGAGGAGGTGGTGGAGACGGTGATCGCCGCGGCGCCGAAGCGGCCCTGGACGGTCCTCTTCTCCTCGCATTCCCTCGACGACGTCCAGCGCCTCGCCGATTCTCTCGCCGTCGTGGTCGCCGGCAGGATCGTCCACCACGGCCCCACCGACGACCTCCTCGCCGCGGTGCGCCGCGTGCGAATGAGGGTCGACGACGGCCTTCCCCGCGCAGTCCCCGAGGGGATCGACTCACTCGGCTCGCAGCACGCGGGCCGCGAGTGGACGCTCGTCGTCCGTGACGGAGGAACCGAGGCGATCGAGCGGCTGCGGGCGCTGCCCGGCGTGGAGATTCTCGGCGTCGAACCCCTCTCCCTCGAGGAGATCTTCAAGCAGTTGGCCCGCGGCCCGGCGGCCCGAGCCGATCGGAGGACGTCATGAACGGCTTTTGTCAGCTCGTGTGGCGGGAATGGCG
>CAWUOA010000383.1:0-3467 GCA_963923225.1 uncultured Planctomycetaceae bacterium | reverse complement strand
GGAGAAGGGGCAGCGCCTCGTGATCCTCTTCGAGGGCCGCGACGCCGCCGGCAAGGGGGGCACGATCAAGCGCTTCATGGAGCACCTCAATCCCCGTGGCGCCCGCGTCGTCGCGCTCCAGAAGCCGACCGACACCGAGCGCGGGCAGTGGTATTTCCAGCGCTACGTCGAGCATCTCCCCACCGCGGGCGAGATCGTCCTCTTCGACCGCAGCTGGTACAACCGCGCCGGCGTCGAGCGCGTGATGGGATTCTGCACCGACGAGGAGTACGCCGAGTTCATGCGGCAGGCGCCGGAGTTCGAGCGGAATCTCGTCCGCAGCGGCATCTGGGTGGTGAAGTTCTGGTTCTCGGTCAGCCAGAAGGAGCAGCGGCGCCGGTTCCGCGAGCGCGAGGTCCATCCGCTCAAGCAGTGGAAGCTGTCGCCGATCGACACCGAGTCGCTCGACAAGTGGAAGGACTACACGAAGGCCAAGGAGGCGATGTTCCGCGCCACCGACACCGCCGACGCGCCCTGGACGGTGGTGAAGAGCGACTGCAAGAAGCGGGCGCGGCTGGCGGCGATGCGCTACGTCCTCCACCGCCTCCCCTACGACCGCCGCGACCTGGCGAAGATCGGGCCGCTCGATCCCCTCATCGTCGGCCGGGCCCACGTGGTCTACGAGAAGGGGGAGTTCCCCGGGGACGGGGCGGCGGCGATCCTCTGACGCCCGCGTCGCGCCCGCGGGTATATTCGGCCCGCCCCGGGCAGATTCCGCGGGGCGGGGAGGACGCATGCGGACGAGGGTGGATCGCATTCCGGCGCGCCTGGCGGCGTGGGTCGTGGTGGCGGTGGCGGCGATCGGCGCGGACCCCGCATGGTCGGCGCCGGTGGTGGCCGGCTACGAGCGCTTCGCGCGCGGCGCGGCCGATCCGGCCGCGGCGATCGAGGGGGGCCTGCTCCTTCTCGGCGAGCTCGGCTGCGTGAATTGCCACGCCCCCGGGCCCGGCGCCGCGCGGCACGTGGCGGCGAAGGCGGGGCCGATCCTCGACCGGGTCGGCGAGCGGATCGATCCGGCCTGGCTCGCCCGCTACCTCGCCGACCCCCCCGCCGTCCGCCCCGTGGCCACGATGCCGCATCTGCTCGCCGGCTCGGGCGACGCGGAGCGGACGCGCGTCGCCTCGGCGCTCGCGCACTTCCTCGCTTCGGGCGCCGAGTTCGCACGCGGGCCGCAGCCCGGCGTGCGCGACGCGCGGCCGCGTGAGGGGATGGCGCTCTACGACCGGGTCGGCTGCCGGGCGTGCCACGGTGGCCGCGGCCCAGGCGCCGTGCGGCTCCCCGACCACCGGCCCCTGGGCGACCTGGCGGCGAAGTGGTCCCCCGCCGCGCTCGACGCCTTCCTCGCCGATCCGCTCCACACGCGCCCCTCGAGCCGCATGCCCGCCTTCCCGCTCGACGAGGGCCAGCGCCGCCATCTGGTCGCGGCGCTGCTCATCCCTGAGAAGGAGTGGGGAGGCTCGTCGCCGGCGACCGTCGCCTTCACCGGGAGCCTGTGGGAGAAGCAGGTCGACCGGCTCCCCGACTTTTCTGGTCTGGGCGCGCCGGCGAAGCAGGGGCCGGTGCAGGGCTTCGACGTGGAGGGCTTCGCCGGCCGCGCCGACGGCTTCTGCGTGCGCCTCGAGGGCTTCTTCCATGCGGCCGTCGCCGGCACCTACCGCTTCGACCTGGCCAGTGACGACGGCTCCCGGCTCCTCGTCGACGGCACCCGCGTCGTCGATGCCGACGGCGTCCATCCCCATTCGGGTGGCGGCGGGGAGATCGAACTCGCCGCCGGCGTCCACGGAATCGTGATCGAGTTCTTCGAGGCCGCCGGGCAGTGTTCGCTCGACCTCGACGTCACTCCTCCCGACCGGCCGCGGATCTCGGCTCTCGATCTGGTGACGCCGTCGCGCGACGGCAAGCCCGCCGCCGCGTCGCGGCCCCCTGCCCCGCCGCGCTTCGTGCCCGATCCGGCGCTCGTCGCCGAGGGGCGGGCGGCGTTCACCGCCCGGGGCTGTGCCGCCTGCCATCGACTGGAAGGGGCCGCCGAGCCCGCGCGGAAGACGCCCTCGCTCGAGGGGCTCGCCGGCAAGGCGGGCGGGTGTCTGTCGGCCGCGCCGCAGCCGGGCCTGCCCTGGTACACGATCGACGACGAGCAGCGCCGGGCGCTCGCCGCCGGGCTGGCCTTCCTCGCTTCGCCCGCCGGCCACGAGGCGCCGTCGCGCGAGACGGCGACGGGGCGGTCGCTCGCCACGCTCAACTGTCTGGCCTGCCACGCGCGCGACGGCCGCGGCGGCGCGACGCCCGCCCCCGGCATGGTCGACGAGGATGGCGAGAGGCTGCCGCGCGACCCGGCCCGCGACGCGCTCTTCACCGGCCCGCTGCCGGAGATGGGGGACGAGGGGCGGCTCCCGCCCACGCTCGACGGCGTCGGCGCGAAGCTCGTCCGCGGATTCCTCGACGAGGTCCTCGCCCGTGGCGGCGTCGATCGCCGTCTCACGATGCACACGCTGATGCCCGCCTGGCACGGCGACGTCGCCCGGCCGCTTGCGGACCTGCTCGACGCCGACCCGGCCGTCGCGGCCCCGATCCCCGATCTCGCCGCCCACGCCGCGGCGGAGGTGGTGGAGAAGGGGCGCGAGCTCGTGGGATCCAAGGGGCTCGGCTGCATCAAGTGCCACGCCTTCGCCGGCGACCGGGGCCAGGGGCTCGGCGCGATCGACATGACGCGCTTCCCCAAGCGGCTCGAGCACGAGTGGTATCTCGCCTACGTCGCCGACCCGCAGAGGTTTCGCCCCGGCACGCGCATGCCGGCGGCCTGGCCCGAGGGGAAGGTTTTTTATCCCGACATTCTCTCGGGCGAGGCCGACAACCAGATCGAGGCGGTGTGGCGATACGTCGCGCTTCCCAAGCCGCGGCCGCCGGTGGGCCTGGGCAACGACCCGATCGAGTTGGTGGCAGGCGCCAAGCCGGTGGTCTACCGCAACTTCATCGAAGGCGCCGGGCCGCGGGCGATCGGCATCGGCTTCCGCGAACGCGTGAACCTCGCCTGGGACGCGGAGGCCTGCCGGCTGGCACTGGGCTGGAAGGGCTCGTTCATCGACGCGCGGCGCCATTGGACCGGCCGGGGGGAGGGTTTCCAGCCGCCGATGGGCGAGGGGGTCTTCACGCCCGACGCCGGCCCCTGCGTGGCGATCCTCACGGCTCCCGACGCCCCCTGGCCCGCCGAGCCGCTGCGATCCCGCGGTGGCCGCTTCGGCGGCTACTCCCTCGACCCCGAGGGGCTGCCGACCTTCCGCTGGAGTCTGCCGCAGGAGGGGCTCTCCGTTCGGGAGTCGTTCGCCGGCGCCACCGATCCGAAGCTCGTCCGCACCGTCACCGTCGCCGCGAGTGAGGCCCGCTCGGGCTTGGTGTTCCGGGCGGCACGCGGCGATTCGATCGAGGAGGAG
>CAWUOA010000382.1:0-3467 GCA_963923225.1 uncultured Planctomycetaceae bacterium | reverse complement strand
GTCCCCTCGTCGTAGAGGAACTGCTTCCCCCGGGCGTGGCTGATGCCGTGGTCGGTCATGAAGATCACGACGGTGTCGTCGAGGATCCCCTCGCGCTCGAGACGCGACAGCACCCGGCCGACGTGGGCGTCGGTGAGTCGCACCGAATCGAGGTAGGCGGCACGGTCCTCGAGGAGGACCGGGTCGCGGGGATAGCAGGGGGGGAGGACCGTCTCCTCGGGCACCGTCGCGCGTCCGAAGGCGCGCTCCGCCCGCGCCGCGAGGGCCCGGATCGAGTCGAGCGACTCCCCGCGGAGCTTGCCGCCGGGGAGCGTGACCTGCATGAAGAAGGGCTGGCCCGGCGCACGCCCCTGCCAGTCGTGGGAGTCGTAGATCGACTCGTCCCAGACGAAGTTGTAGTCGGTCTTCCCCATTCTCCCGTCGCCGTCGGGGCCGAGGCCGTCGCCGATGCAGGTGTACCAGCCCGCCTCGCGCAGGATCGCCGGCAGCGGGCGCACCCCCTCGGGCAGCCGGATCGGGATCGAACCGCGGCCGCTGCGGTGGTGATGTCCGCCGATCGCCGTCTGCCAGACGCCGGTCACCAGCGCCGAGCGGCTCGGCGAACAGACCGGCGCCGTCGTGAAGGCCTGCTCGAAGAGCGTCCCCTCGCGCGCGAGCCGGTCGACGTGCGGCGTCGGCACCGGGCCGCCGTAACAGCCGAAGTCGGCCGACATGTCGTCGACGACGAACCACAGGACGTTCGGCCGGGAGACGGGCGGCTCCGCGGCGCCGATCGGCACGACGCCCCGGACCCAGGCCGTCGCCAGGACGAGCGCGGCGAGCCATCCTCCCGCCCGCCGGCCCGCACCGCTCATGCGAGCAGATCCCGGACCACCTCGCCGTGGACGTCGGTGAGGCGGTAGTCGCGGCCCTGGAAGCGCCAGGTGAGCTTCGTGTGGTCGAAGCCGAGGAGATGCATGATCGTGGCCTGGAGATCGTGGACATGGACCGGGCTCTCGGCCGGGCGGAAGCCGAGATCGTCGCTCGAGCCGTGGACGTGGCCGGGCCTCGCGCCGCCGCCGCACATCCACACCGAGTAGCAGTCGGGGAAGTGGTCGCGGCCGAGGACGGCGCCGGCGGCGGTGCGCCCCTCGCGGAAGGGCGTCCGGCCGAACTCGCCGGTGCAGAGGATCAGCGTGTCGTCGAGGAGACCGCGGGCCTCGAGATCCTCGATCAGCGCCGCGGCCGGCCGGTCGAACGTGGCGGCCTTGTTCGTCAGGCCGTCGCGGATGTCCTCGCCGGGGCCGGTGCCGTGGAAGTCCCAGCCCCAGTCGAAGAGGTGCACGAACCGCACCCCCTGCTCGACCAAGCGGCGGGCGAGGAGGCAGTTGTTGGCGAGGCTCGCCTGGCCCGGCTTCGCGCCGTAGGCCTCGAGGACGTGGGCCGGCTCGCGCGCGATGTCCATCACCTCCGGCACGCTCGACTGCATGCGGTAGGCGAGCTCGTACTGCGCGATGCGCGTCAACGTCTCGGCGCCCCCCAGCTCGCGGGCCTGCAGCTCGTTGAGATCCTTGAGCGCGTCGAGGCTCTTGCGCCGCATCTTCCGGTCCATGCCGGGCGGATCGGAGACGTAGAGCACCGGGTCGCCCTGGGAGCGGCACTGCACCCCCTGATAGACGCTCGGCAGGAATCCCGACCCGAAGGAGCTCGTGCCGCCGTTGGGCTGGACGCCCGAGGAGATGAGGACGACGAAGCCGGGGAGATCCCGGTTCTCGCTCCCCAGGCCGTACGTCACCCAGCTCCCCAGGCTCGGCCGGCCCGACCGGGCGGTGCCGGTGTAGAGGAGCAGCTCGGCGGGGGCGTGGTTGAACTGGTCGGTGTGCATGCTGCGCACGAGGCACAGCCGGTCGGCGACCCGGTGGAGGTTGGGGATGGCGTCGGAGAGCTCCATGCCGCTCTCGCCGCAACGCTTCCACGATCTGGGCGTGCCGAGGAGCTTGGGAGTGCCGGAGGTGAAGGCGAAGGTCTTCCCCTTGATCGTGTCGGCGGGGCAGTCCTCCCCCGAGTGCTTCACGAGCTCCGGCTTGTGGTCGTAGAGATCGAGATGGGGAGGCGAGCCGGTGAGGTGGATGACGATCATCCGCTTGGCGCGCGGCGCGAAGTGGGGGGCGCGTGGCGCGAGCGGCTCGCCGACGCGGCCCGCCGCGGCGCCGACCGCATCGACCGCCGCCGCGCTTCCCGGCAGGAGGCTCCCGAGCGCGGCGGCGCCGATGCCGCCGGCGGCGCCGCCGAGAAAGAACCGTCGCGTGGCCAGAAGCCGCGCCTCGAGCACCGGATCCATCGCAATCCTCCCCCCGCTCAGGGGCACATGAACGTCTCGTCGAGATTCAACAGCACGTTGGCCACCACCGTCCACGCCGCCAGGTCGGGCAGGTCGCCGAGCTCCTCCGGCACCGGCCCCAGCGGATCGGTGGCGAACTTCCGCGCCTCCTCCGGCACGGCCCGGTAGTCGGCGAGCGCCTCGGCGTGGAGCCGGACGAGGCGATCGACCTCCTCGGCCGCCGGCCGCCGGCCGAGCACCAGCCGGAAGCCGCGCGTCACCCGCTCGGCGTCGGTCGCCCCCCCCTCGCGCACCATCCGCCGCGCGAGGGCCTGCGCCGCCTCGACGTAGACCGGGTCGTTGAGCGTGACCAGCGCCTGCAGCGGGGTGTTGGTGCGCGGGCGGCGGATCGTGCACACCTCGCGGTTGGGCGCGTCGAAGGCGGCCATCGAGGGATAGGGGTTGCTCCGCCGCCAGGTGGTGTAGATCGCGCGGCGCCAGCGGTCCTCCCCCTGGCTCGTCTTCCAGTCGATGCCGCTGCCGAAGGCGGCCGACAGGCCGAGGCTCGGCTGCGGCGGATTGACGCTCGGCCCCCCCTTCTTCCGCGAGAGGAGCCCGGCCGCGGCCAGCGCCTGGTCGCGGATCACCTCCGCCGGGAGGCGGACGCGCGGCCCGGAGGCGAGGAGCCGGTTGTCGGGATCGCGGGCCGCCACCTCGGGATCGGGCTTCGAGCGGCGCCGGTAGGCCGCGCTTCCGACGATCTCGCGGAGGATCGCCTTGGTGTCCCAGCCGCGCTCCACGAACTCCACCGCCAGCCAGTCGAGGAGCTTGGCGTGGCTCGGGGCGTCCCCTTGGCTGCCGAACTCCTCGCTCGTGGCCACCAGTCCGGTGCCGAAGAGCCGCTCCCAGATCCGGTTCACCGCGACGCGTGCGGTGAGCGGATTGGCCGGATCGACGAGCCACTTGGCCAGCGCCAGCCGGTCGATGCGGCCGCCGGGGGAGGGCTGCACCGGCACGCCGAACGCCTCGGGGACGCCGGGCTTCACCTCGGCGCCGAGATCCTGCCAGTTGCCCCGCAGCTGGACGCGCGTCAGGCGCCGCTTGTCGTCGGGCAGCTCCTCCATCACCGGCAGCTTCGCCGGCTTGATCGCCGCCAGCGCCTCGCGCT
>CAWUOA010000381.1:0-3468 GCA_963923225.1 uncultured Planctomycetaceae bacterium | reverse complement strand
ACGCTCGACATGAGCTGGGACGAGGTCCACGACGAGGCGGAGCACATGGAGCACGCCGTCAGCGATCTTCTCGTCGACCGGATCGACGCCTTCCTCGGCCATCCCCTCGTCGATCCGCACGGCGACCCGATTCCTCCCGCCGGCGGCGTCGGGGAGGCGGAGCGGCAGCGCCCGGTGACGGCGCTGGCGGGCTGTGCGGTCGGCGCGCGGTTCCGTCTCGCGCGGGTCGTCGACCAGTCGAACGTCTTCCTCCGCTCCCTCACCGACAGCGGCCTGAGCCTGGGCACCGAAGGGCAGGTGGAGCGCAATCCGGACGGCGCGGGCCTGATGCGCGTCCGGCTCGGGGACGGGCGGTCGCTGGCGCTGGCGCTCGACACGGCGGGAAAGCTGCTGGTGGAGTCGGTGTGACGCGCCCGGAACGGCGCGGGGCCCCGCACCGCGGCGGCGTCAGCCGGCGGGATGGTGTTCCCACACCCCTTCCTGGCCGTCGCATTCGTCGACCGCCACCAGAAGGCGGCCGGCGATCGGCTCGCCCGCGTTCGCCAGCGCCTCGAGCACCTTGCCCCCCAGCCAGGCGGCGATCCATTCGGCGGTGGTGTTGGCCACCGGGAGGAGCACGCATTCGTCGGCCGGGAAGATCCAGCGCCGGCTCCCGAATCGCACCGTGACCTCCGCCTGGCCCTCGGGGCCGGAGGACTCCGCCACCTGGAGGAGCCGGTTGGCGGTGGGCAGGAGCATGCGGTGGTCGAGCTGGCCGACGAGGTGGGTGAGGAGGTCGCGGAGGAGGATGAAGTCGACCACCATCCCGTGCGGATCGGGACTCCCGTCGACCTCGACGGCCACGTGCCAGTTGTGGCCGTGGACCGGCTCGCAGAGGGTGTCGGAGAGGGTGATGAAGTGTCCGGCGCAGAAGACGTGCGTCGCCTTGCGGAGCCGGACGCGGTACCGATCCATGTCATCCTCCGAAAGGCTGCCGGGAAGGAACGGCGGCGGAGAGATCGAGCTCCGCCGACCGGCCCGCGCCGGCGAGACGCGCGTGGAGCCTGCCGTCGCGGAGGACAACATACAGCGCCGCGGCGCACAGATCGGCCGTGGTGCCCGGATTGACCCGCGTCGGCTCGCGCAACGCGCGGTCGAACGCGGCCGCGGCGTCCCGCCACTCCGCTTCCGGCCGGGCGATCACCTCCGCGGCGCGGCGCGACACGCTCGCCGCGACCTCCGGGCCGTGCCGGCGAGCCACGAGCGAGTCCCGCTCGCGCGCCAGCTCGCGCAGGTAGCCGCGGACGATCGCGTCGCCGAGCGAGCGGCCGGCGTCGATCTCCGCGACGAGATCGTTCACCAGCCCGTCGAAGAGCGGCTGCCAGCCCTCCGTCCAGAGCCTGGCGATGCGGTCCCTGGGGGCGGCCTCCGCCATCGCCGCGCGGAGGTCGTCGGGCGGGGGACCGGCGACGTCCCACTTCGCGCGCCGGCCGAGGCCCCCCGGCGCGGCGACGGCGATCGCCCGCCAGACGTCGGCGGCGTCGGCGGGGCCGAGACCGTCGAGGACGCCGGCGACGGCCGCGGCGGAGGACGGCCCGCCGTCGTCGTCGCCCGGCACCGCCGCCAGGGGGGCGATCGCGAGCACGATGCCGAGGTTCGCGTTCGAACGGGTCACGGCCCGCGAAGCGGTCACGGCGCGGAGAATCGTCGCCCCCAGCCGCGCGCCCGGCGCCGCCTCGAGCGCCGGGGCGATGGCCCTCCCCGCGGCCACCAGCTCGGCATGGTCGAGATCGGGAAACGACGCGCCGGGGTGGACGTTGCCCGGCTTCGCGGCGGTCGCCTCGAGCCGGCAGGCCTCGGCGGCACACCATCCCCGGCGTCGCGGCGGGAGACGGGCGGCCGCGGAAACCGGAGCGGAGGGAGGGTGGTCCATGGGCGGGGCCGGAGAGGATCGGGAAGGAGGTAGAATCGAGGGAAGGATCCGCTCGCCCGACACCATTGTGTACCGTGAAGCCCGTCCCGCGAACCCGCCGCGGTTTCGCGGACGCCTCCCCGCCCCCCCGCCATGCCCTCCGCAGACGACACCAGCGACGCGACCTTCGGCCCCGAGTGCTTCATCAACCGGGAGCTGAGCTGGCTGGAGTTCAACCTCCGCGTCCTCGAGGAGGCGGAGAACCCCGACAACCCGCTGATGGAGCGGCTGAAGTTCCTGGCGATCTTCAGCTCGAACCTCGACGAGTTCTTCATGGTGCGGGTGTCGGGGGTGCGCGAGCAGGCCTTCGGAGAGTCCGCCCCCCAGGACACCCCCCCCGACGGCCTGCCGCCGCTGGAGCAGCTGCGCCGCATCGCCTCCCGCACCAAGGAGCTGGTGGCCCGCCAATACCGCTGCCTGAACGAGAGCATCGCCCCGGCGATGGTGGCGGAGGGATTCCAGCTCGTCCGCCACGCCGACCTGGACGAGCGGCAGCTCGAGCGCGTGGAGCGCTTCTTCAACGACCGCGCCCTGCCGATCCTCACGCCGATGGCGGTCGATCCGGCCCATCCCTCGCCGCGCTACCACAATCGCGGACTGTACATCGGCGCGCAGCTGGAGCAGGAGAAGGGGCTCGGCCCGAAGCGGCTCTTCGCGGTGGTGCAGGTGCCGCAGGTGCTGCCGCGGTTCGTCAACGTCGGCTGCGAGATCCCGGGACAGCACCGCTTCGTGCTCCTCGAGGATCTCGTCGCGGCCCGCCTCTCGCAGCTCTTCGGAGGCTTCACGGTCCTCTCCTGGACCACCTTCCGCGTCACGCGCGACAGCGACCTCGAGCTTCTGGAGCAGGAATCGGACGACATGCTCCAGCTGATCGAGGAGCGCCTCAAGGCCCGTCAGCGCGGCCAGGCGGTGCGGATCGAGGTCTCGGCGCGGTCCGCCGACGATTCGGTCGCGCGGGCCATCATCGAGGACGAGGAGCTCCGCGACGACTCCGGCGACGGCTACGGCGAGGTCTACCGCATCGAGGGGCCGCTCGACCTGACCTGCCTGTGGGAGCTCCACAAGCTCCCCGGCTACCCGCTCCTGCACGATCCCCCGTTCACGCCGCGGATGCCGCGGGGGCTGCGACGTGGCGACGACCTCTTCGCCGAGATCGCCTCGCACGACATCCTCCTCCATCACCCCTACGAGTCGTTCGATCCGGTGGTGGAGTTCGTGACCCGCGCCGCCGCCGACCCGCGCGTGCTGGCCATCAAGCAGACGCTCTACCGCACCTCCGGCGACTCGCCGATCTCGCGGGCCCTCATCGCCGCGGCCGAGTCGGGCAAGCACGTGACGGCGCTGGTGGAGCTCAAGGCCCGCTTCGACGAGGCCAACAACGTCAGCTGGGCGCGGCAGCTGGAGCGTGCCGGCGTGCACGTGGTGTTCGGGTTCCTCGACCTGAAGACCCACTGCAAGCTCTCGATGGTGGTGCGGAACGAAGGGCATTCGCTGCGCCGTTACGTCCACGTCGGCAC
>CAWUOA010000380.1:0-3482 GCA_963923225.1 uncultured Planctomycetaceae bacterium | reverse complement strand
GAAGAAGCTCATGTTCTCCACCATGCCGAGGACCGGGATGTTCACCTTGCGGAACATCGCGATCGCCTTGGTGGCGTCGATGAGGGCCACGTCCTGCGGCGTGCAGACGACGACGGCGCCGGTGAGGGGGAGGATCTGCGAGAGGGTCAGCGCGATGTCCCCGGTGCCCGGGGGCATGTCGATCACGAGGTAGTCGAGGGGGCCCCAGGCGGTGTCGCGGAGCATCTGGGTGATGGCACCGTGGAGCATCGGCCCGCGCCACACCACCGCCTCGCCCGGAGGCACGAGGTAGCCCATCGACATCGTCGGCATCGGCGCGGGAGCGCCGGGGACCTCGAGCCGCGGCGGCACGATCTTCCCCTCGTGGATCTCGGGGCGGCCCGAGAGGCCCAGGAGGTGCGGCACGCTCGGACCGTAGACGTCGGCGTCGAGGAGGCCGACCATGCTCCCGGCGCGGGCCAGGCCGATGGCCAGGCTGGCCGCGATCGTGCTCTTGCCCACGCCGCCCTTTCCAGAGCCGACGGCGATCACGCTCTTGGCGGGGAGGCCGATCTGGCCGAGCTTCACCGGGGGCCGGTCGTGGTGCACGACGGACACCTCGACCCGCGACGTCTCCGGGAAGCGGGATCGGATCGCCTCCTCGATGCGGCCGCGGGTGGCGGCGTGGAGGATCGCGGAGTGGGTGGTGAGTCCGACGGTGACGGCGATCCGGTCGGGATTGGCGTCGACCGAGACGACCTGACCGGCGGCGGTGAGCGGGCGGCCGGTCTCGGGGTCGGCGACGTGGGAAAGAATCTCGGTGACGGCGTGGCGGTCCGGGATCGTCATGGGACGAGGGATACCTGGGAAGGGCTCGGGGGAGTTGCCTGGGCGTCGGCGAGGGGGCCGTGTTCCGCGGGAGCGGCCACCGCGGCGCCGGCCCGGGTGGCTGCGGAGAACAGGGGCCGGGGCTGGATGGTGAACAGCGCCACGGCGACCAGCGCCGCGAGCATCGCCACTCCGGCGCTGATTCCCCCGTCGGCCTGCACGCCGCGCTTGGCGGAGCGGAAATACATCGCGGCCACCAGCCGCAGATAATAGGCGGCGGCGATGGCGGCGTTGAGGACCAGGATCACCGCCAGGGCGAGGAACACCACGCGCCGGCTGCCGGGGGTCGCGCGGGCGGTCCAGTCGACCTCGAGCGCCGACATCGCCAGCGACAGCTTGCCCCAGAAGCCGGGCAGCGGCGGAATGCCGGCGAGACTGAGGAGGAACACCGAGAGCGAAAACGCCGCCACGGGGTTGGTCCCGGAGAGTCCGTCGAGGTCGTCGACGGTGGAGACCTCTTCGCGCGGCGGGCGCGGTGCCGACCCGCTCGACCATTCGGGCCAGCGGTGGCCGAGGTAGGCCAGGCCCCCGAAGAGGCCGACGGTGGCAGCGATGTAGGTCGCCAGATAGAAGAGCGTGGCCGCCGCCCCGCCGAGGGCGCCGGTCCAGGCGCTGTCGGGACCGGCGAACGGGCGGCCGCCGACCGTCGCGTCCGCAGCGGCCGCGGCCGCGACGCCGACGAGCAGATAGCCCGCGTGGGCGATCGACGAGCAGGCCAGGAGGCGGCGGAGGTTGGTCTGCACAAGCGCCATCACGTTGCCCACGGTCATCGTGATCGCGGCCAGGATCGCGGCGAGTTGCCAGAAGAATGTCAGCCACGCCGCGCCCGCCGGCCCCACCACTCCCTGGTTGAGGGCGATCAGCCCCGCCGTGCCCCCGGTGCCCAGTGCGAGGAGTCGGAGGAGGACCACGATCCCGGCCACTTTCGGCAGGGTGGAGAGGAGCGCGGCATTGGCGGGGCCGGTCCCCTCGTACACGTCGGGGGCGTAGAAGTGCATGGGGACCGCGGCGAGGCGGAAGGCGGCCCCTCCGACGAGCATGCCGACGGCCACCGGAAGGAGGATCTCGGCGGTGCCGGAGATCCGCCCGTCGCCGGAACGGAGCCGGGCGCCGATGTCGGCGAGGAGGGTCGAGCCGCCGATTCCGTAAAGGGTGGCCAGACCGTAGAGGAACATCGCCGACGCGACCAACGACAGGAAGAAGTACTTGAGGCTCGCCTCCTGCCCGGGGGCGTCGGTGCGCTTCAGCGCCAGCAGGAGGTAGGTCGGGATCGACACCAACTCGAGCCCGGCGAAGAGAAGCACCAGATCGCCGGCCGAGGCGACCAGCGACAGGCCGGCGAGGAGGAGGAGGAACGTCCCGGCCTCCTCGCAGGTGCCGCCCGCGGCGGGGCTCGGCCGCCGCGTGACGGCGGCACGGAACTGGTCCCCCGCCTGGACGAGCGCCAGCCCCGCACCGCCCCAGAGGACGAGCCGGCGGACGAAGAGGGAGAAGTCGTCGATCGCCAGCGGCCCGGAGACGACCAGCGCCCCCGGCTCGAGGCCGGTCGCGGGCCAGGCGGCGGCGGCGGCGATCCCGACGAGGGCGACGAGCCAGCCCTGCCTGAGACCGGCGAACGCGCCCCCCAGGTAGGCGACGAGCGCTGCCGCCACGAGGATCAGTTCCGGGGCGGCGAGGAGGAACGTGGAAAGCGACGTCTGGGTCATGGGATCCGATTCATCTGGGCGGTGAGGGGGGCGGCGGCCGTGCCGTCCTCCATCCGCGCGGCGAAGGCGGCGGCCCCGGGCGCCATCGCGGCGCGCACCGCCTTGGCACTGGGAGCGAGGAAGGTGGCGGGGAAGAGTCCGATCCAGAGGACGAACAGGGCGAGGGGGGCCAGCGCCGCCCATTCGTACCAGCGGAGGTCGTCGGTCGACTCGGCAGGCGCCGCGCCGTGACCGTGGCCGGCGTGGCCATGGCCGGCGTCGTGGGCGTGGCCGGCGTCATGATGGCCGGCATCGTGGCCGTGGCCGGAGGGGGGGCGGCGGGAAGGGCCGAAGAACACCCGCTCCACCGCCCACAGCATGTACCAGGCGCCGAGGACGACGCCGGCCACCGCGGCGACGGCCAGGGTCAGGTACAGCGGCTGCCAGGCGGCCGAGACCCCGCTCCAGGCCCGCTGGAACGACCCGAGGAGGATCATGAACTCCCCCACGAAGCCGTTGAGGCCGGGAAGTCCGATGCTCGAGAAGGTGAACAGCAGGAACATCACCGCCAGCCACGGTGCCTTGGAGGCGATACCGCCGAGATTGGCGATCGAGCGGGTGTGCTCGCGCTCGTAGATCATCCCCACCAGGGCGAAGAGGCCCGCCGCCGAGAGGCCGTGGTTGATCAATTGGAGGGTCGCCCCTTCCACGGCCACCGGTTCGAGCGCCGCCAAGCCCATCACGCAGTACCCCATGTGGCTCACCGAGGAGTAGGCGATGAGCCGCTTGAGATCGCTCTGCGCGAGGGCCACCAGCGCCCCGTAGAGGATGCCCGCCACGCCGAGGCCGAA
This sequence comes from uncultured Planctomycetaceae bacterium, assembly GCA_963923225.1. Taxonomy (GTDB): domain Bacteria; phylum Planctomycetota; class Planctomycetia; order Pirellulales; family UBA1268; genus QWOP01. Next base: position 79 of record CAWUOA010000380.1, on the reverse strand, counting down.
GATCCAGGGCGCGGCGGCGGCGGTGGCCTCGGGGAGCATCGGCAGCGAGAAACGCAGGAAGCCGTAGATGCCGATCTTG
>CAWUOA010000379.1:0-3487 GCA_963923225.1 uncultured Planctomycetaceae bacterium | reverse complement strand
CCCAATGGATCACGCCCGGATTCCACTCGAGGGCATAGACGTGGAAGTCGGTGATCGTGCTCCCCTCGAGGAAATGCTCGCCGACGGAGAAGGTGTTGGCGGGCCAGCGGCCGCCGAAATGGAGGGCCCCCTGGATCCGCTTCGGCTCCTGCCCCTTCGCCTCGAGGATGTCGATCTCCCCGGAAGAGGCCCATCCGCCGTACTCGCTCCCTTCCGGCAGGAGCCAGAACGCCGGCCAGATCCCCTGCCCCGTGGGGAGCTTGGCCCGCATCTCGAAGCGGCCGTAGGTCTGGCTGAAGAGGTTGGTGCCGTCCTTGCGTCGCGTCCGCAGCCGGGCGGAGGTGTAGCCGAAGCCGTCGCGTGATTCCTTGAGGGCTCGCAGATGGAGGCGGCCGTCGCGGACGAAGGCGTTGTCGGAATCGCGAGTGTAGTACTGGAGTTCGTCGTTGCCCCAGCCGCCGATCCATTGCGAGGCGTCGTAACTGTAGAAGCCGTTTCCGACGTCGAAGCCCCACTTCTCCTGGTCGATCGCGTCGCCGGCGAACTCGTCGTGCCAGGTGAGCTTCCAGCCGGGGCGGGCCGGAGGAGGCTCGTCGCCGCGCGACTCGGACACGGCGGCGTGACACAGCGCGGCCGCCGCTCCGAGGAGGACACCGACGCGGCGGGAGAAGGGCATGATGGGGCCTCGGGGTGGGCGATCGGGCGCGACGGGGGTCAAGCAGGGGGCAGACGGGCCTCGACGCTCCTCCGGTGGGCGGTGAGCCCTTCGGTGTCGGCGAGCGTGGCGATGTCGGCGGCGATGCTCTGGAGATCGGCCTTCGCCAATCGGATCACGCTGCCGCCGCGGAGGAAGTCGTTCGACGAGAGGCCGGCGGCGAAGCGGGCGGTGCCCCCGGTGGGGAGGACGTGCGAGGGGCCGGCGGCGTAGTCGCCCGCCGCCACCGGGCTCCAGGGCCCGAGGAACGCCGCTCCGGCGTGGCGGATCCGGGCGAGGATCGCCTCGGGGTCGGCGGTGTCGATCGAGAGGTGCTCCGGCGCCAACTCGTCGGCGAGCGCCGCCGATTCCTCGTCGGAGCGGGTGACGACGATCCCGCAGAATCGCTCCAGGCTGTCGCGCGTCAGGTCGTGCCGTTCGAGCCCCTCGAGCCGGCGGGCGAGCGCCCGGCCCACGGCGTCGGCGAGCGCGGGCGCCGACGTGAGGAGGATCGCCGAGCCGGGCGAGTGCTCGGCCTGGGCGAGCATGTCGGAGGCGACGTGCTCCGCATCGGCCCGGTCGTCGGCCACGATCACGATCTCGCTGGGCCCGGCGATCGAGTCGATCGACACCGTGCCGAAGACGTGCTGCTTGGCCAGCGCCACGAAGAGGTTGCCCGGACCGACGATCTTGTCGACGCGGCGCAGACCCGGCTCGCCGGCGAGGCCGTGCGCCAGGGCCGCCACCGCCTGGGCACCGCCGCAGCGCAGCACCGTCGTCACGCCGAGCTCGTGGCAGGTGGCCAGGACGTGGGCGTTCTCGGAGCCGAAGCGGGTCGGGGGGGCGACGACGACGATCTCCGCGACCCCCGCCACCCGCGCCGGGACGACCGTCATCAGGAGCGTCGATGGATAGGCGGCCGCCCCTCCGGGCACGCAGACGCCGATCCGGTCGAGCGGGAGATACCGCTGCCGCAGCGAGCCGCCTCCGGGCAACGGCACGGTGACGTCGCGGGCGAGCACGGCCTCTTGGAACCGCTCGACGTTGCCCTTGATGCGCCGCACTGCGGCGAGAAATCCCGGCTCGACCGACGCGTGGGCCGCCGCGAGCGACTCCGCCGGCACGCGGAGCGCGCCCGGCTCGAGCGCCACGCCGTCGATCCGCCGCGTGTAGTCGAGGAGGGCGTCGATTCCCTTCGTCGCCACGTCGCGGCAGATCCGCTCCACCACCTGGCGCGGCGAGAGCGGCTCACCGAAGACCTCGATCGTCTTCTGCCTGCCCGCGGGGCTGACGACGTCCCCCTGCGAGACGAGCTTGCCACGGAGGGCGTCGAGCCGGGCACGGCCGTCGGGGGCGGAGAGGTCGATGCGGGCACAGGGAGCCGGGGTGGAGGCGGGTGCGGTCATCGGCGGGATTGGACGGACACGGGGGGCGGAGCGATCGTCGTCCCAGGATACCCCGCCGCGACGGCCCCGTCCGGAAGACCGAAGGCCTCCGTCCCGAGAGGGCTATTCCCGCACCGCGACGAGCACGGGAGCGGCACCGCGGTCGGCCCAGCGTCTGGCGATCCAATTCGCGTCGGCCGCCTCGCGGCGCTCGGCGAAGATCCGATCGACGAGCTTGCCGCTGCGGACGTCGAGCGCCGTGACCCCGGCGGGCACCGCCAGAGGCAGCCCCGCGATGCGGCCGCCGTCGGCATCCGCCAACCGTCCGTCGATCGCCACTGCCCGGGCCAGCGCCGAGGCTGCGGCCTCGCGCTTGCCCGCCGCCGTCAGGGCGATCGCCTGGCGGAGAAAGATGTCGGGCTGGTCGGCCGTGATGGCGGCGGCGCGACGGTAGGCGTCGATCGCCTTCGCCAAACGCTTCGGGTCGTCGACCGCGTCGCGCAGATGCTTGTCGCCTGCCTTGACGAGCCGTGCCGCGCGGGCCCGTGAAGGGGCGTTGCTGGTGCGGATCGCCTTCTCGACCGACGGGTCGATGGCCGGCACGCCGACGCCGGCCCGCCCGCCCCTGGGCGCCTCGGGCAGCTCGGCGAGTTGCACGGCCACCGGGCGGGCGGGGCCTCTCGCCACGTTCAGGCGGGGCCCGCCGACGGCCGGGAAGGGCGCCGCTGCGAAGGGCACGACGGCCGGCTGCGCCGCGGCGAAGGGGATGTTCCACCCCCAGGCCGGCCCGACGTTCCAGCCCCGCGCCGGCCCCGCCATCCAGCCGCCGTACCAGGCCGAAACCGGGCTCCGCCACGCAGGGACTCCCCACCACGGCCCGCCGAAGGCCGGACCGCCCCAGAAGGGCCCGCCGCAGAACGAGCCGGCGAAGACCGGGGCTCCCCACACGGGTCCGCCCCACACCGGCGCACAACCGCCCCAGCCGCCCCCCCAGAAGGGCACGCCGAGGATCGTGCTCCCGGACCAGAACCGCGTGCCGCCGAAGGCGAAGCCGGTGCCGTAGGAGACGCTGCCGAACGCGGGCCAGCAGCCGCCCCATCCGAAGCCGGGACCGGCGTAGCCCCATCCCGGCCCGCAAGCGAAGCCGCCGACACGGGGACCGCACCAACCACCCCAGCCGACCGGGCCGACGCCACAGTGGCCGAAGCCCGCGAAGCCGTGGCGGAAGGGATGGAAGGCGTGCGCCTCACGCGACAGGCCGAGCACGGCCCCCAGCAGGATCGCCGCGGCGGCGAGCGAGCGAACCGCGCGGCGGACGGAAGCGGTGTGTCGCCAGAGGACTCGGCTGGGACCCGTGACCGATCGGCCTGCCATGACATCGCCCTCGGCGGTTCGACGCGGTGCGGCG